>DASYMB010000376.1:0-10881 GCA_036009285.1 Pyrinomonadaceae bacterium
GCCCCCCGTCAGAACAGTCGTGAGCTGACGCGAGCAGTCCCGCTTCGGCCGCTTCGAGACACACCTGCTGAACCGCGCGCTCACGTTCAAGATCGATTTTCGGCACGCTGCCCTCGGCGATCATCGCGTCAGTGGAACGACCGTCGATAGTCGCGGCATATTCGCTGATCGAAAGTTCGTCAGCCGTTGTACCCAGGAGCGCGATCGTGTCTCCCTCCTGTTTGAATCCGGCTTGCACAACCCGGCGCACGTCTTCCACCAGACCAATCATTCCGATCACCGGCGTGGGCAGAATGCCGCGCCCTTCCGTTTCATTGTAGAACGAGACGTTGCCGGAAACGACGGGCGTGTTGAAGGCGCGACAGGCTTCAGCCATGCCGTCGATAACTTCTGAAAAGGACCACATCACTTCCGGCCGCTCCGGCGAGGCGAAGTTAAGACAGTTTGTGATCGCGAGCGGGCGAGCGCCGACGCAAACAACGTTGCGCGCCGCTTCAGCGACAATCAGCTTCGCTCCTTCACGCGGGTCCGCGGCGCAGTAGCGTCCGTTGCCATCGAGGGTCATCGCCAGGGCGCGGCGGGTTTCTTTGATCCTTACGACCGCGGCGTCGGCCCCGGGTAAAACTACGGTGTTCGTCCGCACCATGTGATCGTATTGCCGGTAGACGAATTGTTTCGACGCCAGGTTTGGAGAAGCGAGCAACTTGAGCAACGAATCGTTGTGGTTTTGCTTTGTACTTTGATCTTTGTTCTTTGTACTTTGTTCTTCGGACTTTGGACTTTGGACTTTGGACTTTGGACTTGCCATCGGCCGCTCGTAAAGCGGCGCTTCCTCCGTGAGCGCGGAGACTGGAATATCGGCAACAGTTTCACCTTCGTGAATCACGCGCATGCGGTGACCTTCACGCACGCGGCCGATAACTACTGCGTCGAGATCCCACTTGCGGAAGATGTCGATCACTTCGCGTTCGCGTCCCGAGTGAGCAACGATCAGCATGCGCTCCTGCGACTCTGACAACAGCATCTCGTATGCAGTCATGTTCTGTTCGCGCTGCGGCACGAGTGACAGATCAATCTCAACCCCGGTCCCGGCGCGCGCGGCCATTTCACATGAAGAAGATGTCAGGCCGGCAGCGCCCATGTCCTGAATCCCCGCCACGGCGCCGCTGCGCATTGCTTCCAGGCACGCCTCCAACAACAGCTTCTCCAGAAACGGATCGCCAACCTGTACGGTCGGACGTTTTGCGAGTGCTTCATCATCAAACTCAGCCGAGGCCATGGTGGCGCCGTGAATCCCATCTCGTCCGGTCTTCGCGCCGACGTAAAGGATCGGATTGCCAACCCCAGTAGCTTTGCCGAAAAAGATTTGGTCCTCGCGGACCAGCCCGAGCGCGAAGGCATTGACGAGTGGGTTAAGCGAGTATGCATCGTCAAAAGCAACTTCGCCGCCGACGGTCGCAACGCCAAACGCGTTGCCGTAGTGAGCAATCCCACCCACAACACCGGCCAGCAGCGAGCGATTGCGGCGTCCGTGTTTGGCATGATCAAGTGAGCCAAAACGCAGGCTGTTCATCGAGGCAATCGGCCGCGCGCCCATAGTGAAAACGTCGCGCAGAATTCCCCCGACGCCAGTGGCCGCTCCCTGAAACGGCTCGATAAATGAAGGGTGATTGTGTGATTCGATTTTGAACGCTGCACACCAGCCGTCGCCGACGTCAACGATACCCGCGTTTTCTCCCGGCGGTACGATGATGCGCGCGCCGGTAGTGGGAAGGCGCCGCAGATGTATGCGGGAAGATTTGTACGAGCAGTGTTCCGACCACATCACCGAGAAAATGCCAAGCTCGGCAAACGTTGGTTCGCGGCCCATGAGCGACTTGATGCGTTCAAACTCTTGCGGAGTGAGATTGTGAGCGGCGACATCGTCGGGAGTTATCATAAACAAAGTGATGAGTTATGAATGATGAGTTATGAGTGAACAGCAGACGGGTCGATGTTTTTACTCATCACTGATCACTCGTGACTCATCACTTTTTCGATCGCGGCGCGCAATTCATTCGTGTTGATGCGGCCGAAGTGTTTATAAACCACCTCGCCTTTATTGTTGTAAAGAAACGTTGCCGGCAACGCGCCGCCCCATTCGCGATCCACTGAATTGATTGCCGGTTCAGGGTCGACCACATTCAACAGGTAGACGGGCATGGTAGCGTTCATCAAGCGAAGAAACTTCGGCACCGCGGTTTTGAGGTCAGCCAGGTCGTCGAGTGTGATGGCTATAAAGTCGAGCCCTTGCGGCCGGTACTGTTTGTCGATCTTTACGAGATCGGGAAACTCATCGCGGCAGGGATCGCACCAGGTGGCCCAGTAGTTGACCAGCAGCGGTCGAGTGCCGTTCCGCTTCAATAAGCCCTGCATCTCCTCGGCGTTAATTGCGCGCGCGGCCGCGGGAGCATTCGCCGAAGTGCGGCGAGGCTTGTGGGCCGTGCGAGTTTGGGCCGCGGTTAAAAACGTCAGAAGCAAAACGCTGATAACGAGTACAACCGGGGCAACAAAACGATAATGGGTCACTGTAGATACTGTCTTTCTTTGGAGTGCGGTGACCTTGTCACCGCTTTGGTCCACGGGCGGCTTGACGCCGCTGCCGGCAACAAATTCATTCACAACGGCTGCGACAGGTCGCAGCCGACAAAAGCGGTGACAGGTCACCGCACCCCAAAATATTATTCAGCGCGTTTGATCGAACAGCCAAAAGCGGGCGCAGTCGCTTTCCCAACGGGCTTCCCGGCGAGCGTCGCTTCGAGTGCGTCGCGCAGTTCCGAGGACTGCACTTGCGACACGTCGCGGCTGTTGTCTATGCGGCCGTGATAGAGCAGCTTGTTACCGGCGTCGATGAAATAGGCTTCAGGCGTTCGCGTTGCTCCGAGCGAATCGGCGATCTTGTTGCCGTTGTCCTTAAGAATCGGAAAGGTCAGATTGTTTTTCGCGGCGTGGTCCTTTACGTCGGCGGCTGACTCGGTCGAGTTGGCGTTAATGCCGACGATACTGATGCCGCGCGCTTTGTAATCCTGCGCAAGTTTTTCCATTCGCTCGTTGTAACCGTTGGAGACCGGACACTGGACCGCGATGAAAATCAGCACCGTGCCATTTTTTCCCTTAAGGGAACCGAGCGAACGCGCTGTGCCCCCCGCGTCAGGAAGGGTGAAATCAACAATCGTTGCGCCAATCATTGGCGGCGCCGGAATATCGGCCGCAATCGTTCGCGCGTTTACAACTAAGGCGACAGCAAGCAGGGCAAACATCAGTGAGATGGCATTCAGCTTCTTCATGGTAAAAACTCCTCCGGAAAACACAGTAGAAAATGGGACCGAACGATGGGGAACTTGAAGCGAAAGATTATCAGTCTGGGATGAGGCGTGGCAAGCGAGCTACCTTAACGGTAAGGAGAAAAGGGGAACGGGTAAAGGGGGAGGGGTAAGGGGAACTAGGCCCTTGTAGTTGGTCGCAGTTAGTAATACAGATTGCAGTAAATGAATCTGATGCTTCCTCGCTGCGCTTTACCCCTTCCCCTTTGCCCCTTCCCCTTTTCTCGTTTCCCCTTTCGGGTACATAACAAGAACGGTCAACGTTGTCGTGACGAGAGCGGAAAGCAGGCAGAACTGACAAAAGTGGCCGATAACAAATGCTTGCAGGTAAAGCAGCCAGAGCGTAGTGAGGAACATAGCACCAACGATGATGGTGAGTAGTTTGCCCAGTCCGCGGTAACCGAAGGCAGCGAGCGTCGCGAGACTGAAAACCAGGAAGTATGCGAAGGCGCCAGCGGCTGCGAGCGGGAAACCGCGCACTGAGGCGTAAGGACTGGAGAGCACTTCAGAACAACCGGAGACAATGGTGCAACGCACCGTGCGTCCGGAGAGATGCTCGACCGTGAGATAGATGGAATCGGCGAGTCCGATGATTGAGACGAAAGCTGCGATGCCGTAAAGCAGCGCCGCTCGCCGGGCGACTTCTGGTCTGGTGATTTCTTTTGCGCTGCTCACTCTGTGGAGTGCGGTGACCTGTCACCGCTTTTGCCGGCTGCGACCTGTCGCAGCAGTCGCCGCTGGATTGAAACGAACAATGGCCGCGACAGGTCGCGACCGACCAAAGCGCTGACGGGTCAGCGCACTCCAAATGATCAAGGATGCGCGGCGAGTTCGCGGTTGACCAGGGCTTTGAGTTTGTCCGGCGCCAGAGATTCAAACGGCACCTCGCGGCCATTCATAAAAACCGTCGGCGTGCCCGTTACGCCGAGCGAGTGCCCGCGTTTCCCATCCTGAAAAATTCGCCGCTCAACAATTTCATTCGTGTTGTCTCGCCTGAATTGCTCCACATCCAAACCGATCTTCGTTGCGTAGTCCTCAAAAATTGGGCGAACATCAAAAGCCCCATGCCAGTCTTTTTGGTGCTCATAAATCATGTCGTGCATTTCCCAAAACTTCCCCTGCAAACCGGCAGCTTCGGCGGCGCGGGCAGCGGAGAGCGCGTGCTGATGAGTTGGCACAAGTGGAAACTCGCGAAAGATTATCCGCAGCTTCGTTGGGCCAAACTCGCTCTCCATCATTTTCAGGACCGGATGGAGCAGCCCGCAAGGTGGGCACTCGAAATCGCCAAACTCCTCGAGCGTAACCGGCGCGTTCGCATTTCCCAGCGCGTGTGGCGGTTCGGCTCCGGGTTCTCCAGGGTTCGGCGGATTTGTTTTGTTCGCCCCAGGCGCTGCATTCGTAAGCGGAGGAGCGGTGGACGGGGGCGGCACTTCGGAAGTTGAGCCCTGGAGATACCGGACCGTCAACAATCCGGCTGCCAGCACTACCGCAATGATGACAAAGGGAAGCACGCGTTTCATTATTTAGTCAGCCTCGATGTTCGACCCGGTTTGAATTACTGAACGCTATAGAACGCTGTCTTGTCGAGATCTCCGTTAATGTACACATGAACTTTGTATTTTCCCGCCGGCCAATCCTGCGGCAAAGTCAGATGGCCGTGTACGACGTTCTCGAGCGCCCTTGTTTTGTAATCAATTTCTTTAATCTTTTGATTTTGACTGCCGTCAGCATCCACTATCCACCAGGCAAACCTCATAGCTGTCCCCGACTTCGCCTCCCGCAAAGTGGCGACGCAATGGATCGTTCTGTCGCCCGGTGCAAAAGAATCGGTTTCGTCGCCGGGTGCGCCGTTACCATCGTCTTTGGCCATGTGTATTTCCCTGATGGCGTTTCCGGATCCCAAGTCAGCTCCCGTACTGGAGGCTGAACCGGAATTGGCGTTCGAGTTGGAATTCGAATTGGTGTTGGTGTTCTTGCCAAAACTGCAGGCAAGCACGACGCAGATTAACAAGCCGACAGCAAGCCAGGCGGGATGGTGTTTCATCTCAAGAGTCTCCGTGTGTGTGTCAGAAAACAGGTAATCGAGTTAAGCCACCGCAGCCAGCGTGGCTGCAAGCGACCGAAAGATATCACGTCCGTCGCTCGAGCCGAGCAGGTCTTCGCAGGCGCGTTCCGGATGCGGCATCAAGCCCAGCACGTTGCGAGAACGATTGCAGATGCCGGCGATATTATCGCGCGAGCCGTTTGGGTTTGCCGCTTCCGTAACGTTTCCGTTTTGGTCGCAGTAACGAAAGACGATCCGATTCTCCCGCTGCAGCTCGGCGAGCGTTTCATCGTCGCAGACGTAATTTCCCTCGGCATGAGCGATCGGAATTCGTAGTACTGACTTTGACGGCAATTCGTTTGTGTAAGGCGTGTCGGAAGTTTCAACGCGCACAGAGATGTGTTCACAAATGAAATGCAGATTGCGATTTCGAATCAGGGCGCCCGGTAGTAACCCCGCTTCGCAAAGAATTTGGAAGCCATTGCATATCCCCAGCACGAAGCGGCCGCTGGCGGCAAACTTTTTTACTGATTCCATGACCGGCGAAAACCGGGCAAGCGCGCCGGCGCGCAGGTAGTCGCCATAAGAAAAGCCGCCGGGAATAATTAAGGCATCGTAGGAATTCAGATTCGTATCGCGATGCCAGATAAAGTCTACGGGCTGACCAACATGTTTTGAGATCACATGATATGCATCGTGATCGCAATTTGAACCCGGGAAAACTATGATTCCAAACTTCACCCTTCAATCTCCAAAACTTGATTAAGTAGCAGTAAGCAGAACCTTCTCCAACTCGCGAGGTAATTCGATGGGTGCAAAAAGTTCTGCGGGGTATAAATAGTCTTCACCCGTTTCATCGACAATTCTAAGGTAGTTACTTTTTGTTGCAGATTCATCAGGTAACGACTGGTAGACGGTCCGGACCTTTAAGTCGTCAACATAACCGCCATTGTTGATGCAGATAACAACTCGTGTTGCCTTGTTTTGATTTGCCATAACGCTAGTCCAGATATCTCTTGATTTTCATTCGCATTCCCGATCTCCCGCCCGGTAGCGATGATTACAATCTCACGTAACTCGCCAGCCAGCTTGAAGTCGTCAGTCATGATGACGCTGGAGTTTACCTACACTTCGTCCGCCAACCCTTACGCTTCAATCTCCACGCGATAGTCTTCGATAATCGGATTTGAAAGAACTTCGCGCGCTATGCGGCTCACCGATTCGCGCGCCTGCTCCTGATTGGCTGAATCCTGCAGCGCAATCTCAAAATATTTGCCCTGCCGCACATCCGCGATTCCAGTAAAGCCCAGCAGCTCGACCGAATGCTGTATGGCTTTGCCCTGAGGATCCAGAACGCCGGGTTTCAGACTAACGAAGACTTTGGCTTTCATATCGTGTAACACCGCTTTCGGTTTTGTCGTTCATACTAAGACATAACATTGCTTACTGTGTAGCTGATAGCATACTATCTCGCGCCGCCACTGTGATATTCGCCATTAATCTTCCACCAACTAAGAATCAGGAGAATCGGACTAATGCAGAACCCTCCGCCCGGCCAACAGAACTATGGAACTCCAAGCGGCAACCCCCAGACGGCAACACCGCCAACCGGAACACCTTCGACCGGCAGCGGCCTGGATCCGAAAGTTGCTGCGGCACTGTCTTACATCTGGATCGTGGGCCTGATATTTTTCTTCATTGAAAAAGAAAATAGGTTCATACGTTTCCACGCCATGCAGTCAATCATCTTTGGGATCGCCAACTCAATAATCATGGGCGTGCTGGCAGTCATCGCGGTGATACTGACTTTTGCCTTCAGTATTGGTGGGGCCGTGGTCGGCGGCGGCATTGGCATGTTGGTGCATATGCTGGTCTGGCTCATCTGGTTGTTATTCTGGCTGGTGGCGATGGTGCTTTTAATCGGCCTGATTCTCGCCGCTGTCAAAGCTTATCAGGGCAAAATGTTCAAACTACCAATCATCGGAAATATGGCCGAGAAGATTGTAAACAAATAAAATTTTGCGCTTCTTTAACGGGTCCCGCGCGCTATCACTGATGCCGCGGACCCATGAGGTCAGTACCACCGCGCGGTAGCGAGTGGGTCTCGCTCCGCAACTAAAACCGTGGCCTGACCGGCTACGAGCAAAACCCACCCGCTACTGCGTGGTGGTACTGACTACGTCCCCGCTAAAAACCCTGTCAAAGATCGCGTCGACATTTCTCAAGTAAGTGTCGAGCTTGAACACGCCGTCAATCTCCTCGGAAGAGAGATGCGACGCGAGGTCCGCATCCTGCTTCAACAACTCCTGGAAGTTTAGATTTTCATCCCAAACCTTCATCGCATTTCGCTGCACCCACTCATAAGCGAGTTCGCGTGAGACACCTGTTTGCGTGAGCGCGAGCAGC
The DNA here is from genome assembly GCA_036009285.1 of Pyrinomonadaceae bacterium. Classification (GTDB taxonomy): domain Bacteria; phylum Acidobacteriota; class Blastocatellia; order Pyrinomonadales; family Pyrinomonadaceae; genus PSRF01. Next base: position 7,813 of record DASYMB010000376.1, read on the forward strand.
AACTGGCCGCTGAAGACGAGGCCCCTCGTGAGTTGAAGATTCTGAAGCATGCGCTCGGTGTGGACCACCAGTCCACCAATCAAAGACGCAGCCTTGTGAAGGATGTAATCCAGCGCAATGCTCGAATCAGGCAACACCACCCGCTCGGCGGAAGAATGCGAAATGTCGCGCTCGTGCCATAGGGCAACGTTCTCGAGTCCGACCAAACTGTTGGCCCTGATGACGCGGGCCATGCCGCAGATGCGCTCGGAGATAATTGGGTTCCGCTTGTGGGGCATGGCGCTCGAACCCTTCTGGCCGACAGTGAAACGCTCCTGAGCCTCGCCAACTTCGGTGCGCTGCCAATGCCGAATGTTGAGGGCAAACTTGTCGAGCGACGACGCGATGATGGCCAGCGTGCACAGGTACTCGGCGTAGCGATCGCGTTGAATGATTTGGGTAGAAACTGGAGCGGGCTTGAGGCCAAGTCGGGCGCAAACTTTTTCCTCGACTGCCGGGTCGAGCAGGGCAAACGTTCCCACCGCGCCGCTTATTTTTCCCACCGCCACCACCTCGCGCGCACGCCTCAAACGTTCTCGATTGCGGCGCATCTCGTCGTACCAGAGGGCGAAGGTCAGGCCGAAAGAGGTCGGTTCAGCGTGAATGCCGTGCGTACGGCCGATTTGCGGCGTGTGCTTAAACTCAAACGCGCGGCTCTGCAACACCTCGAGCAGCGCTTCGATCTTTTTGAGCAGCAGCTCGCAGGCTTCTCGCAGCAGCAGCGCGTTAGCTGTGTCTACTACATCGGAAGAAGTCAGACCGTAGTGAACGAAGCGCGCCGACTCGCCGATGTTTTCGGCGAGGTTGGTGGTAAACGCAATAACGTCGTGGTTGGTGGTCTTCTCAATTTCGTTGATGCGCTCAACTGAAAACTTCGCGCGCGACTTGATCTGTTCGAGTGCTTCCGAGGGGATCGTTCCCATCTCCGCGTGCACTTCGCAAACGGCAAGCTCTACTTCCAGCCACTTCTGGAATTTGCTCTGTTCCGTCCAGAGCGCGCCCATTTCCGGCAATGTGTAACGTTCGATCATCTTAGGTAAGACAGGCATTCCTGCCGGTCTGATTTGTCAGTACCGCCTGCAGTAGCTGCCGGGCAACGTCGGTTCGCAAACGAGGACAGACAGGAATGTCTGTCCTACTTCAGCGCCGTTGAATTAACAAAGTATCGCGCGAGCAACCAGCGGCCGTCTCGTTCAACCAGGGTGAAAGTTTCCATCCCCTCGCCGTTTTGAAATTTGGTCCTATAAGTGACAGTGTAGGAGCGTCCTTTCAACGAGCCGCCCGAATTCTGTTGTTCAGTTACAGATTGCAGCGTTCTGTTTTCTACCGGCCCGAGTTTGGTTCGCAGCTTTTTGAATGTCGCGATCGAATCGTCGAGACTGGCGTTTTCCCGCCACAGCGCCGCCGCGTCGTTATATATCTTGTCGTAACGCTCGGCGGCGATCTCGTCGTTGATGGTGCCAATTGCAGATTCCACTTCAGGGGGAATACTGCGGCCCTGCTGATTCGCCGCGCAAGCGAAGTTGAGAACAGCTATCAGCAAAATCAGCGCGCATCTTTTTGGAGTGCGGTGACCGGTCACCGCTTTAGTCTTCGGCGGCTTGATGCCGCAGTCTGGGCTTAGGCGGACGTTGGCCGCGACCGGTCGCGACCGACCAAAGCGCTGACGGGTCAGCGCACTCCAAAGAGTTGACTCCAGCCAGCATCGTCTCACGAGCTAAACCTCGATCCACGGGGTCGGCTCTTTAGGAAACGACAGGCTGACCTCGGTGTCGGCATGGAAAAGTGGAAAGCGCTCCTGCAGGGCAACCTCCGCGGAAATCTTTGCCAGATAAGGATTGTTAGCGCGCTGCGAAAGATGAGTCAGCACGAGATAACGCGCGATGCCGTCAAAGCCGTCACGAATCCAATCCGCCAGATCTTCATTTGAGAGATGGCCCAGGCGCGAAAGAATTCGCTGCTTCAGATCCCAGGGATAAACATCGCAAGCCTTCAACATATCGCGACTATGGTTTGACTCAACCACCACCGCGGCGCAACCGCGCAGGCGCTCGCTGACCAGGGTCGTAATGTGGCCAAAGTCCATGAGCGTCGCAATCTTCACGCCCTGATGCGTCGCCGTGAATCCGAAATTATCGACCGCATCATGCGGGATCGTGAACGGATGAAAGTCGATCTCGCCGATGCGAAAGTCCTGGCTCGATTCTATTTGCTCGACACGATCGTCAAGCGCCTTCGCACGTTTGCGTGGCTCTTCGTCGTTGACGTTGGTGCGTTCGCTTATGTAGGCGTCGCAGGTTTTGGCGGAGATATAGACCGGGCAGTCGACAGTTCGCAGCAGGACGCGCAAGCCGCCCGCGTGGTCGCCGTGCTCGTGAGTGACCAGCACCGCGTCAAGCCGCTGGACATCTTCGCCAACCAGAGCGAGCCGGCGCGCGATCTCTTTGGCGCTGAGTCCGGCATCAACCAGAACACGAGTTTCGCCGGCAACGATCAAAACTGCATTGCCGGTTGATCCGCTGCCGAGAACGGTAAGTTTCATGCTTAGGAAATTAGAACTACGAACGCGTTACTACGAAAAGGTGGAAATAAACTTTAGCATTTAATGCGGGAAACGGCTACACGGCATTCGGCTCTTCATAACCGCCTAAGTCTTAACTTCATGATTCGACAAGTCACAAGTGAGAAGGAACCATTCAACGAGCCTGCGGAGCAGGCGGAAGCATAAAGGCCAGGGTGAAGCAAAGCGTAACTCTGGGTAAGATCGAGAGATCAATCCGAGCCTGTGGAACGGGCGGCAGAAGTTGGATAGTAGCAATGCCTCTATCGCCTGCTCCGCGGGCTCTGACGAAATTTTCTATGCGTTGACCCAGGGTTCTGAGTTCATGCCCCGCTACTTCAAGCCCCTTTCTTCAAATCTTCAGGCGTGAGCGATCGACACGAAAGCCGTTGAGGTTGCCGAGGGCGCCGAGCGCGAGGGAATCGCTCCGGAAAAACTTACGAGCTACGCGTTGCATGTCGTCGGGAGTG
>DASYMB010000377.1:0-13835 GCA_036009285.1 Pyrinomonadaceae bacterium
CCCCCAGGGCGCGACGAGTGGACCATTGTTAATTGCGAACGCAGCGTCGCGCACACCGTTCGTATCAAACTTGCGAACGAAACCAAGATCGAAGTTGAACCCGCTTTGAAACTGCGCGTAGCTGACGTACAACGCGCCGCCCAGGTTTTGAATGTTATAGGGCGCAAAGTTTGCGGGGATGGTGGCGTCGGTGAAATTGCCGGAGACAGAAGCCAGGTTGAAGTTTTTGTCGAAGACATCAATCTTTCCATTCGCGAAGTCAGTCGCGTAAAGAAAATTTCCGGACGCGTTGTTGCCGATGGCGATTCCCGTGTAGCTATGGCCTGACAAAAATTTCACGACTACAGCGGTCGAACCCGTGTTCGCCGCCCAGGCGTTAATGCCGCCACTGAGCGTCGCGAAAATAAACTGCGCCGGCATCGCGGGACTGGTTGGTGTAAGCGAGACCAAAAAATCATTCGTGCTGTTGGCGGTAACGCCCGTGGGTAGTGATGGAGCTGAAGCGACAGTTGGCGTGTTGGGAATCGCGACTGAAGGCAGCGTCGCATTCGGTGCGAGTGGACTACCGGAAACGTCGCCCTGGTAAATGGTGGCGCGATCGGTTTTGTTGTTGACGACCCAAAACGGACCGGTTGAACTCAGTGCCACGCCCCACGGGTTTACGAGTTGACGGTCTTCAACCAAAGCCACTCCCGGGAGATCAGAAACCAGATTGGTCTGGTTGTAGATTCCGCTAGCTGCCGGCAATCCCGGTGGGCCGTCCGGGCGGGCAGGTTTAGTTGCTCGCGCAGCAATTCCTTGCGGTAGCAGCGCAAAGACCAGAAGTGCAGCTACAAAAATTTTGGCAACTACGGTCGAGTTTTGTCTGTGGGAGGATGGCAAGTTCATCAGACCACTCCTTGTGTAAGACGAATAGCCGGTATCTTAGGACAGTTTTCGTGTGCGCGCCAAGGTATTAGTGACGGTCGCTAGTCTCCAGGGATTGAACGATTGCCCTGGTCCAGGCGCGCGCTCCTACGTCGCTTGCCGCGGGCTTTGAGACTTCGCAGCTTTGGCGCTGGTGTAAAGCAAACTGTTAGTTTGCGCTTCGTGTGATGCGCTCGAGTTGGATGGCAACGAATCAACGCAAACTAACAGTTTGCTTTTACGAGAAGGCAGGAAGATCATCCGGCGGCGTTGATTAAGCTTTCGACTACATGCGTCCAGGAGAGATTCATACTCTTCAGTTTTTCCCGTCCGCGCTCACCCATTGCTCTCGCCCGCGCGCGATCGGCGTAAAGTGAGTCCAGGCTTTCGGCGATTGCTGGCGCTTCCGGCTCGACGATTAAACCCTCACGGCCGTGTTCAATGAATTCAGTGGCACCGCCGCCGTCGCTGGCTACCACCAACGGCTTACTCGAAAGCATTCCTTCGAGCGTCACGTAGCCATAGTCTTCATCGAACGGCAGGTAACAAACTCCAAGCGCGTTGGCGTATAACTCAATTATCTCCGACTCCGCAACGAAGCCGCGCAAGCAAACACGATCGCCGACGTCGTATTTCCTGATCAGAGATTCGTAGTGTTTCGCATCGCGCGTACCGCCGGCGAAGATTATTTTCACCGGAGTTTTTAGCAGTCGCGCCGCTTCAATCAAAAGCTCCTGGCGCTTTTGCGGCTCGAGCCGGCTGGGATAAAAGATGTAGTCACCCTGCTCGCCCGAGCGCAAACTCTCGGCGCGCGGAGGCGGATGATAAAGCGGCCGGCTTTCGATCTGGTTGTAACTGCGCAGGCGATCGGCGACCGTTTTTGAATTGGCGAAAACTTTCCTGGCCTGGGGTATGAGACGATTATCCGCGTTGCGGATCCATTCGCGCACGGCGGCGCCATCCGGGTACGGCGACAGATCGTCGAAGCGCGTGCCCCAGAGATTATAGGCGGCGCGATATTGATGCATGATCCAGAGCACCTTGCGCTCGTGCGCAACCAGGTAGGCGGGAAACTTCATGCCGATGACCAAATCGACTGGTTTGCCGTTCGCCTCGCTCAAGTCGAGCAGACGCCAGGCGAGCGCGCTGCGCATAATTTCAGACGGTGGATACCACTTGAACGGCAACGCGACTACCTCGGCATTGTAGCCCGCCTGAAGCAACGCGCGCCGCAGCCCGTCGACGTGCGACTCCGCACCGCCGGTAGTGAAGGGAACTTGAGTAGTGCAGATTAGAACGTTGCGGATCATGCGAAAGTGGTGGTCAGTGGTCGGTGATCACTGGCCACTGATCACTTGAATGTTGCACACCGCGACTGACAACTCGCGATCGTCTCGTGTTTCATCGGCAACAGGACGCGGCTGCCAGGTGCGATCGGCGCGCAATTCCAACTCAAACTCGACGTCGGAATCCAGAGCTTCAGGAAGAGCGACACTCAGCTCCAGCCAGCCATAACGCCAGAGCGAGAACGCACACAGCCTGATGCTATTTAGAAAAATCTCGAGCCCGAGCGGATGCGCGCCGAGATCAGGCAGGTGGGTAGTTATGTCCAGACGGATTTCAGCAACGCTCGAGGCGCGGAAGTTTACTCGACCACGGGTGCTCATCCAGCGCGCTATTGGCGGCAGCAGGTTTGGTTCATACCAGCCGTCGTCAAAAGTGACCTCACTGCTGCGATCGAGGCAAACGATTTTTCCAGACGCCAAATCCTCAGCCGATGACAAATCTCCGGTCGATGACAAATTCTGATTCGATGAAAAGAGCGCCCGGCGATCTCGATGTTCGTTGTAAAAAGGACCGAGCGCTTCGTCTGAGGCTTTGAGGAAAACATAGAGCCCGCTCTTCGGCAGGTGCAGGTTCAGGTCAGACACTTTGGCAAAAACATAACCCATCGCCATATCGAAAGCGCGTCGCTCCTTAAAAGAAAGCCCGCGCAGGTAGTCGAGAAAATCATCTTCGAAACCCAGACCATACCTATCGGCCTGCTTGAGAAATTCTTCGCTGCTGAGGCTCAGCGCATAGCGCGGTTCCCAGGCAACCTGCGAAAAGAACCGCTCGAAACGCGCCGCGTGCTCCTGTTCTTCCTCGAGTCCGACGTGGCCATCAACTTCAATGAAGCGGCGCAATTCGTCCGCGCTCATTTCGTCGTAAGTCTTCTGCGACGCGCGATCGGTGCATTCAATGCCGTGCATAGTGACGCCGCCGGCACGGAGCACGCGCTTTATTTCAGCAAGCACGGCGTCTTTTTCTTCCGACTCCACATGGCCCAGCACGTCCAGACTGACAACGTAATCGAAGCTGGCAGCGGCAAAGGGCAGACTGGATAACGCGGCGAGAAACGTCGCATCGTAACCGTTGCGACGCGCGGCCAACGCACATTCGTTTGATAGGTCAACGCCGGTGAGCACCACTCCCTTACGTTTCAACAGCGCGAGCATCCCGGCCCCGCAACCTAACTCCAGCACTTTCGAACCCGGGCGCACGTTGTCGTAAATCCACATCGTCCGCGCAAAGCGAATATCGAAGCGATCGAGCGCTTTGAAGTAACGCGCGTCCAAAACTTCATCGGAAACGAACTTGGTGCGATAAAACTCCGCCACGTCCGCAATGCCGGCCCGGTTGTATAGGTTTTGTTTAGTGTCAGGCATGAAGCCTCAGCCCGTACCAGGCAGAAGCCCGACCGTTAGGAAGGGCTTATGAGACAAGCTTGCATATCGTCACAGGTAAAAAGATCGAGCCCTTCCTTACGGTCGGGCTTCCGCTTGGAAGAAGCCCTTCCTTACGGTCGGGCTTCTGCTTGGACAAACGCATTGCTCATCACTTCTTCTCTAACTGTTCGACGCGGCGCGTCAGTTCTTCAAGCAGCGCTTCAGTTTTACGTCGAGCCCGATCTTCCAGCACCGCGGCTTCACTGGTCTCGAGCGCCAGTTGCTTGAAGGAGACGCGTTGCTCATCGAGCAGGTGTTCGGCGCGTTCGCGCACTTCAGTGCTAAGCCCGGCGAGCCTGGTGTCAAACTCAGCACGCAACTGCGTGAGTTGCGCGGTCAACTCGGTTTTGTGTTGTTCGCTCTGGGTCAACTGCGCGCGCAGCTCCGTTAGTTCCTGCTCGTGAGTCGAGAGTAACGACAGCAGGTCGCGAAGGCTGTGATGGACCGCGGCGTTGAAGTTGACCTGTTCCCAGGCGTACCAGCGCGTGGCGCGTTTCAGGTTCCGCTTCAGCCAAAGCTCGAGTCGCGCAATCGTTCCGCTGCGATTGCTTACCAGCGGTGGCAGCCGGTCCCACGCGCGCGCGGTCGTCGTCAGATATGAGCGAATGAGCGCCAGGTGTTCCTCGGCCGGAATTTCATTGTCTTGCTGGCGCGCCGCTTCCCGGTTGGCCAAATCGCGCGCGCCGTTTCCCACCGTCGCCGTTGCAGCTCGCCTCGAGCCGGCGGTGGGGTTCGTAGTCCGCTGTTCGGAAAGGACCCGCTCGCGTATCTCGCGCAAAATGATCTCAACTTCCGTCTCAGCCATAAGTCGCTGTCTCGCGATTCGGAGTTACACCAACGCTCTCGCGCTTCAAAGCCTCGGGGCTGATGGCGCGTTGGCGCACGGTCACGCTCGCATTCAGGTTAGCGATGCCTTCGGTCAAGGTCACGCTCGTGACTCTCAGGAAGAGCGCCGCATCGAGCCAATCGTAAGCCTGACCCTCGCGACTATGTACCGCCAGCGAGATCGTATACTGATCGACGCCGAGCCAACAGCGGAAAGCGAAACTCACATCCACTACTTCGCCGCTTTCGAGAGCGCCAAAACTAATTTGCTGCTCTTTCGTGTTAGTGCCGTAGGCATGAATGCCATGGGAGTTGCGGATAAGAAAACCAATGACGGGGTCGTCCACGTGTTGATGAAAGCGCACCACCAGGCGCAGCGTCAGCGTCTCGCCGCTCTCGACGATTTCAACCCGGGCGCCATTATCGTCGGTAAGTTCGGCGCCAACAATCTCGGCGCTGCCATCGCCGTGGCGGTAAGCGAAGCTAAGCGGCGCGAGGGTTTCGTCGGGCCGTGGAGATGCAGGATTTGCCGCGCCTGATTCAGCCTCGTACGCCTGCTCTCGTTCCATGATGATCTTCTGATAGAGGTTGAGCACGTCGGCGGGCTTGCCATCGGCAATGACACTGCCGGCCCGCAGCAGAATCGCGCGCGAGCAGAGGGCGCGCACGGCGGCGGCGTCATGCGAAACAAAAAGCACGGTGGCGCCGCGTTCGTGGAGTTCGTTAATGCGTCGCAGGCAACGGTGCTGAAAAACTGCATCGCCGACGGCGAGGGCTTCGTCAATGATCAGAATGTCCGGCTCAACGCTCGCCGCGATCGCGAAGGCGAGACGAACGTACATGCCGCTGGAATAAGTCTTGACCGGCTGATAAAGGAAGGGACCGATTTCAGCGAAGCGCTCGATCGCCGGGAAGAGCGCATCGGTCTCGCGCCTGGTTAATCCCAGCAAGCTCGCGTTCATGTAAACATTCTCGACCCCGGTGAATTCCGGATCGAAGCCGGCGCCTAACTCGAGCAGCGCCGCGATACGTCCTTCGTGCCAAACGTCTCCATGCGTCGGCGCAAGCGTGCCGGAGATAATCTGCAAGAGAGTTGATTTACCGCAGCCGTTTGGTCCGACGATTCCGACTGTCGTGCCCGACTCGATTTGGAAGTCGACATCGCGCAGCGCCCAGAATTCCTTGTGCCGTCGCAGTATTCCGCGCGTGAGCGATTCCTTGAGGCGATCGCCCGGGCGTTCGTAGATTCGATACTGCTTGGAAACTTTTTCAACGCGCAGGGCCACAGTCATGCGCTGAATGTAGCAGAAGTGAGGAAAGGGGAACAGGGGCAGACGGCAGGAGCAGACGGCAGGAAAGAACGCTGCGTAACCCTTTCAAAAGGGCACCCCTGCGTCTGCTCCTGCCCTGCCTCCTGCTCCTGCCGTCTGCTTCCTGCCCCTGATTATCACGGGCCGAAGCGTTGACGATACTCGCCGGACGTGATGAATGCCTTGACCATGTCGGCGTTAATAAAGTTGCCGTTGAAGGAGTTCAGCTTATTCAACCAGAAGTTGTAACCCTGAAAATCGAGCGTCGGCTCCGGCGGATCAGAGGGATTCCGTCTGAGATACCCGAAGTATTGCATCAGCACGAACGCCGGGGTGAACTCGCGCTGATTCAGGTATGCCGACTCCGCAACCTTCCGCAGCACGGTAGCGCGAGTTTCCGTCGCTCCATTAAGACCCGCTACAAGCGCGTCGCGGAATGCGGTCATCGCCGGGAAGTTACCCCGGATTTCGCCGCCTCCGAACTGCGTGCTATGGAAGTTGATATAGGCGCGACCCTCCTTAAGGTTCGCCAACTGCGCGGCGAAGGTCGTGCCGTTGCCTTCAGGCGCATCCCACTTGCCGCTGGCCGTGCCGCCGACGGCGCCGACGAATGGGGTCACCACATGATCGTCTGGAGTGTTGTCATTGAAAGGCGCGCCGATGAAGCCCCACACTACTGGTCCATTGGTGGTGGGTGTTACCGACGCAGCCGCATGTATGTGGGCATTGGTCAAATTGTCGTTGGTGTCTGATGTTTGCGAGCCTGTGAAATCGAGGTTGTTGATCGTGGCCGTAAACGTCATGGCATCCTGCGCGGCATTGATCTTGAAGGTCGCCGTGCCGTAAGACGCCGGCCTGCGAGCACCCGTGGTTGTCGTCGGGTTCGTCGCCGGATTTTCCTGCGAGTTCGTAAGATTTACAACGAAGTTGCTGGGCGACAGGCCCGCGCTCGCCAGCAAGTTATCAACATAGTCCGCGTTGGTCAGTGTGGCCGGGTATTTACTGACAAACTCAGGGCGCGTGATGAAGTCGTTAAAGAACGCCTGCGTATTCGCTTCAAGCTGCGCGTCTGCGCCTGGCTGTCCGAAGACGAAGTCCTTCTGCAGCGCCTGCGTGTCGCGTTCAAACGTTCCATACAAAACGGGCGCAAGTCCACCGAAGACAGTGGGACCAAACGCGGCCCGGTGCGTGTCATAAACCTCTATGCCGGTCTTCTGGAACTCGATAGACAGGAAGAAAGCCGCGCTGACGTTGATGCGTTTTAATTCACGGCAAGCAGCATCGGCGCCGCAAGAAGTGATCTGGTTTATCCAGAAGTTCAAACCAGCCGCGTCTGGTTCACGGTTGAGAAAGTCGAGGTAATGTTGACGGACAAAGAAACTGGAATCGTCAATTGGATTGGCTGTCGGAGCGACTGCATCGTTGTCAGTGATCTTGAGTTCGGCAGCGTTCGGACTTCCTAATCCAACGCCGGAGCCGGTGGGGTTCGAGAGTGCCAGATTGATTGTCTCGTCGCCCTCGACGAAATTGTCGTTGACGATCAGGATGCGCACGGTTTTCGATGTCTCACCCGGGTTGAAGGTGAGCCTGGTAAGCGCTATTTCGTAGTCAGACTTTTGCGATGCATGCGTTGGCTTCGACTCGTCGAACGTGTTGAAGTTTACACTGGCCGAGCCCGACGCATCGCCCGCGCGAGTTACCGTTACATCGATGTGCCCACTGCCTTCACTAATAACGAATTCGTCGGTTGCAAACTGAATTAGATTCGTAGCCGAGGCTGTAGTCGGATTGAGCTTGCCGAAAAGTCCGTGCGTTTCTTCAGCCGGACCGGCGGAGAAATAAAGCGTGTTGACATCGCCGCCGTTGCCGCCATTGCCGAACTGAAGCGCCCAAAGCTCGTCGATCACTATGCCGGTGTCTGATTCATCCCGAAGTTCGCCATTAGTCGTGGGGCTGAGGAGGGCGCCCGTCGCCGCGTTGAAGGCATGAATGCTGGGATTGCCTTCACCGAAGTTGCCGATAAGCAGCGCATTGGGGAAGATGCCGAAGGCGGCAGGAGCGATCGCGCAACCCCACGGCGAATTGAGCGGCCCGTTATTGATCACGAAGGTCAGATCGCGGACGCCGTCAGTATTAAAGCGGCGAACGTAACCGTTGCCGATGCCTGCTTCGTCCTTGCCGTCAGTTCCAACCTTGGCATACGTGACGTAGATCGAGCTGCCGATAGCCTGAACGTTGAACGGGTGATAAGTGTTTCCCGCCACATTGGGAATGGTCGGATCGACAAAGCCACCGGGAACGGTCGTCAACGCGTAGGTACCGTCATAGATGTCGATGTTGCCGTTGGCAAAATCGGCAGCGTAGAGTCGGTTACCGCCGGTGGCAGTACCAATGGCCAGACCCGTATAGACGCGGCCGGGATGACTGGCGACGATCTTCGCGGTGTTTCCCAGTGCTGGTATCCAGGCAGTAATGTTGCCGGTAATCGAGTCGAAGATGAAGTTCGCTTTGGCCGCTGGTCCAACTGGCGGGGTTACGTTGAAATCTGTGAACGGGTTAGAGACTGTGCCGGTCGGCAGTCCACCCGGAATGGTTATGGTCTGCGGGCTTGCGTTAAGAACGACTGGAGCGCCGCCGACATCCCCGCGAATTAGTTGCGTGGTCATTGTGCCGTTGTTAGCAATCCAGAAAGGGCTGCTGGCGGTCAAGGAGACGCCCCACGGATTCACCAGGAAAGGATCCAAAACCGGAGCGAGGCCGGGAATGTCGGAAAGAAGGTTCGTCTGACGAAAAGCAGCGCCCGGGGGAATCACGGGAATGTTAGGTTGCTGTGGAACCTCATCCTGTTGAGCCTTGCTTGGAATATTGATTGCGGATTTTTTCGCCAGGCCGCGCGGCGTCGAAGCCAGCGGTAGCATGACGAGATAAAGAAACAGGATCAGCGTAACGCTGATGGATCTTCTGACGTGATGTTGCGAATGCAATTGCGACATGTGGTTCTCCTCGTGAAAGCTGGGCCAATTTTTCTGTTAGTTAATGGCGGTGAGAACTGAATTCTCAAGAGTCTTTTAGGAATCCTTTAATCGAAAACACACGGGCGCGGAAGCGGGCAGTTTTCAAGAATGGATCCACAATTTCGAGTCGTTCGTTTACGCGCCTGGCGGTTTTCGAAAGACTCTCGGTAGTCTATGAAGCCGGTTGTGTCCGGGGGGTATTTCGGGGGAACGACGAAACTCTAAGCTTCAGTAAGCAAGGCTGTCAAGATTTTTGTTTGCTTCGGGAAGCACGACGAATGGCGCGCGCGGGCATCGCTTAACCGTTAATTCTTCTAGACCTTATGCCAGCTTGCGGTTAGTTGGATCTCTGCGTAAAATGTCGATTCTTTAACGCTGGGTGACGGTCAGGAAATTCTTTTTCGCCCGCGCTTGCTGCTGCTCGCTCCCCGAGGGCATCTAATCTGCTCTTATCTGCGTCTTTATCTCGGAGGATTTCGTGAAGCTAGTTTTTCGCTCTCAATGCGCTATTGCCGCGCTTATGTTGGTCTTTGGCGCATTTTCTTATGCGCAGGGACAGGTGGTCAGCCCGACACCCGATCCATTCGCGGCCCAACTAACCTCGAGTCCCGCAGGCTTTTATTCTTTTGCCGGTGACGTTACTGCCAATGGCCGCTTCGTTGTCTTCGAGTCGAATGGCAACCTGGACACGCAGGATCCCCGCAACGCCGATGGCAATCGCGAAATTTTCCTGGCCGATTATGCGCAGCGTCGCATCTTTCAATTAACCAACACTAAGAACGTTCAGAAGCCGGCTGCTTCACCAACCCCGACGCCGACCCCGACAGCAACTCCGACACCAACTCCAGGTGCGACTCCTACGCCCTCGCCCGAGCCAACTCCTCCGGATCTAAGTTTGGTAAAGATCGAGATCAGCAATAACCATCCGATGATGAGTATCGAGCCGGCACTCGTTGGCGGGAAACGAACCTACACCATCGTCTTCGGTTCAAACGCTCCCAATCCGGGAAATTTTGATGGCACCGACAGCGCGGCGCTGGTAGCTGACGGCAATCAGGAAGTCTGGATATATCAACTGCCTAACGTCGATGACACTTTCGATCTCTCCAACGGTGACGAGATACCCTTCACCGCTGCAATGGACCTCACTAAAGGTGCGTTCCGGCGGATAACAGATACGCCGCCGAGCCGTCCGCTGCGAACCGGAGTCAATCCTCCGGACGTGGTTGATGACAATCGTGATATGACCATCAGCGATGATGGAACCACGCTGGCGTTTATTTCGACCCGCAACCTGGTGACTGCGGTGGGCAATGCGGATTTGAACCCCGAGCTTTTCTTTTGTCGCACTGGGGGCGGATTCGCTACCGGCACACTTACTTATGCGCAAGGAACAAAAACTCAGGACGATGTTGTAGGCGTGAAGACCTTCCCGCGGTTCCAACAAAATCCTTCTCTCTCGGCAAACGGAAATATCGTTGCCTTTACTTCAACCGCAAACCTGGCCGGTAGTAACAACGACGACGGCAGCGCCGGCGATGGTCATGGGAACGCAGAAATCTACGCGGCGAATTTCACCGGCTCAGGGTTGGACAAGGTTCGTCAAATTACCAAGACGAAGCCTGATATCGGAATTAATGCCGGGGTCACTCTCAATCTACTCAGTGCGGGGCGCCGCTTGAGCCGCGATGGAAAGTTTATCGCGTATGAATCGAGGGCGGAGGACCCTGCAGCCAACACCGGCACCAACAGCCCGTTTCTCGCGCCTTTTGTTTCGGATGTTCCGCTTGATTCAACTACTAACCCGGCGCCCAAGCTGGTTGGACCACGCGCGCCTCTAACTTCGCAGATTGGCGACGTGCTGCATTTTCCAGTTTTTACGGATTACGATAGCTCGCTATCGCCACACACCGTGGTATTCGCTTCGGCGCTCAACTTCAAAGCGGACGGGACGTTTCCTTCTGAGGCTGAAGACAGCACTGGTCTGAATCCTGCGCCCACGGGATCCTTGCGCCCAAACCAGGTGTTCTCGACTCAGGTGCCAGTGACTTCTTCGAACACCTTTACGAGGCTGACTAAGAATCCCGTCCAGACCTTTGTTGTAGGCATCCGCCCACTCACCAGCAACACACGCAAGCGCATAGCGTTTAGTTTGGGAGCAGTGGAACTCGGCGGCGGCAACAGCGATAACTCGCCTGAGATTTTTTATCTGCTGACTCCGCCTGTAATGACCGAGTCAACGGCGGTGTTGTCGTTCTTCACCGGGGCCAGCAACCGAGGACCGTTTGCGAGTGCCAGCCCAACTGCAAGTCCAACCCCAACTCCTTCTCCAAGTCCTGGAGAACCTGCGGGCCTCGCTCCGGGTGAGTTAAGCAAAGTTAGATCAACCGTAGGTCTGGCGACTTCAGACAAGGACGGCATCGGAGGTCCTGAAGCTGAACGTCGCCCAATACTTCCCATCGAGCTTAACGGTGTTTCGGTCTCCGTGAATGGCGCGGCTGCCGGACTTTATTTTGTGGGAGACTCGCCGGGCGAAGGCATCAGCTTTGTAATGCCCATAGGCTTGAGCGCCGGCGTGGCTACTGTCGTTGTCAACGACCAGCGAAATAACAATGGCACAGTCTTTCGCGGGTTCGTTCAGATTATTGCTTCTCAACCTGACATTTTTACTTCGACGAACGATGCGGGCGGCACCGCGAGGGCTTGCAATGTAACCAACAGCGCCTCCGGGTCTGCATGTATAGTTGGACCATTCAAGGTGACCTCGGCGGACAGCACGGGCGCTCAGGTGCCGACAGTGCTTGAACTCTACGTTACCGGAACCCGACTCGTGCTGGCTTCGGAGACTAAGGTGTCTTTTGTTAATGGCACGACTACCACCGATATTACGCCCAGCGTGGTACGTCCCAACACGAACATGTTTGGCTTTGACTTCATTAAGATAACGTTGCCCGCGACCCTCGCCGGGACGGCGCCCATCGACTACAAGATAATTGTGACGGTCACCAGGAGCACCAGTACGTTTACGAGCCGACCGCAGGACACTGCACCCCAGATCACAATCATTCCTTAGTGGCGGCATTTCCTGGCTTACTAAATAAACCCGTGCGTTCCCACGTACGGGTTTTTTTGTCATAAGAAACAGGCCCGTTGGTGGTACTATCAGCCGGCGGTTCCCCCTGCACGGCGCCCCGCGCCAATAATGTTCCTTAGGTTTGATCAGCTCTCACGAAATGCGACGTCCAAATCCTATTCTGGCGTTACTGGCGATGCTGGCTTGTGTTGTATCGAGCCAACCGTCTTCCTTTGATTTGCCAGCCGCCGCGCCGGAACGACAGGTAAGGTGGCCCGCCAGAAATATTCAGATTGCACTTTCAACTTCGCTGACTTCACCTTCACCCGCAATCAAGCCCGAGACCGACGTCGTCGGCGCAGTGGAGCGGGCCTTAGCCAGTTGGTCACGCGCAGCTAATATCAACTTTGTCGAGGTTTCTTCGAAAGCTCAATCTGTCAGTCCTACAGGTCGTGGCGACGGCGTAAATCTGATTACGATTGCGGGGACAACCGAGAATCTCGCGATGTTTGGCGAAGGAAATACTACCGCGCGCACCCGCGTGTTTTATGATCCGAATACCGGAGAGATCACCGAAGCCGATATCGTTATCAATCCCTATCCTTATTCGGAAACAGGTTCGCTGCTTCAGTTTTCAACGGACGCTGCTCCCGGTACTTACGATCTTGAATCGACGTTGGCCCATGAGATCGGACATCTCCTGGGTCTGAATCACTCCCAGGTGATAGGCGCCACCATGCAGGCATCACAGGCGCTGAATGGGACCTATGGCCAGCCGGCGACGACCGAGCGCACGTTGAGCGACGCCGATCAGTCAGCGGTTCGAAGCCTCTATGGGCCAAAGGAGAAAACGGAAAAAGCTGGTTCAATCGAAGGTAGGATTCTGAGCAGCAGCGACGGAAATCTTATCGCCGCCAACGCCGCTCACGTTTGGATTGAAGATGTCGTAACCGGCAAGGTCATGGCAAGTAGTCTGACAACTGCCGGCGGGAGGTATAGCATTAATAACGTCGCTCCCGGTAACTATCGAGCAATGGTCGAATACCTCGATGGGCCAATTACTGAAGCTGAAGCACTGAGTGCTGCAAGCGATCGCAAATCGGGTGGGCGGCAGCGAGCGTTTCGCAGCGTTGAGATCAGCGGCCGCCTACGCGTCGTCGCCGACAAGCCCACGGCACTAAATTATGTCCTCGTGCCGCCGCAGAATTCGGCGCCGGCATTGAATCCTCGGTTTATCGGAATGAACGGCGAACTCTCGACGGCCCCTGTTCCGGTTTCGGCTGGTAAACGAATTACGCTTTATGTGGGCGGTGAAGGAGTGGATCAAATACCCGGCAGTGGCCTCGTGGTCAGTTCAACTTTCGTCAGGGTTGATCCTGCAAGTTTAGCCCTCGAGCAGTTTCACACCACGACTCCGGTCATCAGTTTCGAGGTCACCATCCCGCCGAATACGCCTCCGGGAGACTACACCATCCGGCTCCAATCAAACTCTGGCGAGCTCGCGTATCTCGTCGGCGCTTTGAAAATAAATCCGGCCCAGTAGATCATCTTAAGCCGCAAGGACACCGAGGGCGCCAAGATCAAAAAAAAACCAGCGAGTGGATTTAGTAAAGTTTTTAAGAGACTGTTAGTCTGCGCCCTCTGGCACGCGCCTGTTCTATATATCAAATGTCTTCCTGGCGGTTGATTCTATGAAGAGAAAGTTACTCGATTACCTGCGGTGTCCATCATGCGCGGGCGAAATATCTTTGACGTCGGTGACAGATACTGAAGATGCCGAGATCATGGAAGGCGAACTCGCATGCGAAATGTGCACGCGCAGGTTTCCAATCGTTCGCGGCGTCCCCCGGTTCGCGACGCCCGAAAAGGTCGAGGCTGATAAAGCGGCGACTGCGGAAAACTTTGGGTGGCAGTGGCAGCACTTCGTGCAGCGCGATGA
>DASYMB010000378.1:0-5058 GCA_036009285.1 Pyrinomonadaceae bacterium
CGCCAACCGCGAGGCCTCTCTTTTCGTTGCGAAAGTCCAAATGGAAAATCGTCGCCCGGGTTCCCGCTTCTTGTTTGGTCCACGACGCTCCGCCATCGGCGGTGGCGAGAATGGTTCCCTCTGCGCCTGAAATCCAGCCGCGCTTATCGTTCGCAAAATCTATGTGGATCAACTCCAGACGACTCGGCGCTCGCTGGCGCTGCCAGGTTACGCCGGCGTCGTCCGTATAGAGCAGAATGCTATCGATGACTCGCTCGCGCTTGCTGACGGAACCGACTACCCAACCTTTCTTCTTACTGGAGAAACGAACGCTGTAGAGTTCCACATCGGCGCCCTCAAATTCGCGCGGCAAGAAACGGCGAGCTTCGGTCCAGCGCACGCCGTTGTCTCGGGTTGCAAAGATCGCATTCCCGGCGATCAGAAACCCGGCATCCTTGTCGCGAAAGTAAATGTCATTGATAGGAGCGTCGGTCTGGACCACTTGCTTGATCCAACTGTGTCCTCCATCTTCGGTGCGGCTGAGGAACCCATTGTCTCCGCCAACCCATCCTCGTTTGTTGTCCAAAAAGTAAACCGTGTTGAGGTCCTGACCCGGCGGAGCCACCTGCGTTGCAACCCATCCCTGCTGGCTCCTGGCCGGCAATGCGATCACCACCAGGAAAAGCGCAGCAACGATTAATCTCTCCGTCTGTGTCTTTGAAGATCTCATTCGTATTAATGCTCCTCCAATTAAGTGCACCATTGACCTCTACCGCGCGCACGTTTACCTCGGCTCAACCTGGTTAACTTAAGATTGATCTGGTTGGAATTTGTACCCTAAGAGAGTATAGCAAGACAAGACGACGCGGATAGTGAGTCCCAGCGCCGGTTATGAGCTGCGACTTTTTACTGGGACCGCGGGCTCCCTCGCCCGCTTTGTGGCCCAAGCGGATGCTTTCAATGAATCGCTTACTCTCTCGCGCGCAAGCGGGCGAGGGTCCCGCGGTCCCGGTAGCAGCGGGTCTGTTAATAACTATGGGCCATGCGCTTCGTCTTGAAACATATGGCCCATGGTTCGTCAGCACTCCCCGTCTGCTTAGTTTCCCGCGTTGACGCGATAGACTCTCCCGTCAAGGATTACTACTACTCGCTCGCCTAACGAGAAGAAGGCCGCGAGCCGAGGCTTCTGTTTCAGCAAAACGAAATAGTCGTCACTGCCGAATTTCACTATCGTCTCCGGCAGCTTCGCTTCAGCTTTGAACTCCGCATCAGTCCAGACACCGTCGCGCAAGTAAAACGTTTTGCCGCCGGCCGTCTTGATCGCTGAAGATTGTTCATCTTTATCGCTGTCTACTCTCAGCACCTCCTGCTGTGCGCGTGCCCGCTTGCTCTGTTGCACCGCCACCGCGCCCGTCGTTGTGTTTACGTCGGCTGCTTTCGGCGGTGGCGCCGGAGCGTTTGCCATACGGCCTACACCGAAGCCTCTACCGTTCATTGGTCTGGAAGTGATGTCCTGGCCAGCAGCCCCCGGCTCGAGCGCGAGGAAAGACGTGTAAGGCGTGACGATGCCGAAGCGCGTGCCGAGATCAACTATCTCATCGCGCAACTCCTGCTGCTCGCCGTTGGTGCGGACCTGCTCCATCAGCCAGCCCACCCGGCGCGTCGCCCAAAGTCGAGGCAGAAAATCATTCGCGTCCTCGCGCATGGGAAAGCGAAGATTGTTGTAAAGGAAATTTTTATTGGCGCCGCCCGCGTTGCCGCTTAACTGCAAGCGGACGTAATCCAGGTCGATGGGATTCCGGTAACGCCCGATGAGCGTGATCTGAGAGCCTCTGAACAAGTCCGGGAGCGCCCGCGGGTAAACCAGATCGGTTTCCACTCCCGCCATATCGAGCTTCAGATCGGTAAGCACTGGATAGTTAACTTTGGCAAAGAAGTTAGAGACTTTGACTTCGAGGTCTTCTTTCGGTTCGACATAATCAGCCACTCCGCCATTCTCCGCGGCCAGCCGATCCAACAAAGCCGTATTAACGTCGTAGCCAACACCAAACGTGAACAAACGCAGGCCAGGTTTTTTCTCAGTGCGCGCGGTTGCGACAATTGCCTCGGTGTTTGTCTGGCCCACCGTTGGTAAACCGTCCGTCATGAAAACAACCATCTTGGGACGGTTGCCGGATTCAAACTGCTGCATCGCTACCAGCAGCGCCTGGTTGATGTTCGTGCCGCCCACCGGCCGCAGCGATTGCGCAAACGCTTCGCCCCGCTTACGCCCCGCGTCATCGGCAGTAATCATCCTGTTTTCCATCAAGCGCTCTTCGCCGGCAAAAGAGACGACGTTGAAACGATCCTGCGGTCTCAGAATTCGAATGCCGTAAAGCAGGGCCGCGCGCGCCTTCTCCATCTTTCCTGCTTCAGCCATCGATCCCGAGGTGTCCAGCACAAATACAATGTCCTTCGCCGTATATTCCTGTTCCGACCAATCATCTTTGGGAGAGATCATCAGCAGGTAGTAGCCGTCTTTTCCAGGTTCGCGATGAGTCAAAAGCGTTACGCCAAAATCCTCGCGCGATAATCCGTAGAACAATTGAAAATCCTGGGGCTCGCTGCCGCTCTCGAAAGTTACCACTGAACGGCGCTCGCCATTTCGTTTCACTTCAACCGCGTGTGTTGGAGAATAAATGTTTCGCAGTGGTTCCTTGCTGTCGAGTTCAATCCGACCGGAAACGCTGCCAATCGGCGTAACCTGTCGGCCGGTTCCCAGCGGGTAGCGATAGGCAACGGTGCCCGACTCTGCTCGCAGCACCTGCGAATAAATGAGTTCGAGTTTCTTGTCCGAATGCGGTGGAATAGGAAAAATGCTTGCCTGAAAAAGGTCCTTCCCGGCGTATTCCAGCAAGCCGGGGTCGCGTTGTCGCCGGACTATCTCGTCGTAGATGCGGCGCGCCTCTTCGCGTGAGCGCACTTCGCCCACCAGCCGGCGGTCGCCGTCCCAGATTGCAAACTCCACGATGGATGCCTGCTCGGGAATTGGAAACAAATAAGTTCCTTCCAGGGTCGCATCGGTGTCGTTTCTAAAAATCTGTTCGACATGGGTGGTCGCCACCTGCGATAAGATTTTCGTGTCTATCTTGATGGATTTGATCGGAAGGCTGCGGGGCAGAGTTATGGGACGGGGCGGTCGTGGGCAACGTTCGCAAGGCCCAGGCACAATCACACCCTGGGCAGCGGCCGTCGCAGCAATTGAAAACAACACTGAAATCGACAGAAGCAGTATTCGAAGTTTCAAAACTTTCATAGTCTCCTCGCTGACGCACGCAAAAGTTTACCCACCCGGGCTCAGGTGATAGAACGTGGTGCGAAGCACCGGCTTGCGACATTTTCAAAAGTTCTTTGCCAATGGGCCGTGTCCTATTTAGTTTTTCTCTGTGTAATCTCACCGCCCTCTGTGGTGAGCAATCGCTAATACACATCCGCCACGGAGACCGGAGAGAACACCAAGTATGCACACCGCGGCTTAGGCGGCAACCAGGTAGTGCTCTGGCTCCAGCGGAGACGAATGTTTATAGGCACCGGTTATGAGTAGGACCCGCGCTCCAGCGGAGCGCAATATTTCCGGCAATGACACGCAAGTCGGGCTTCCGTTTCGCTCCGCTGGAGCGAGGAGGAAGCTTTTGGACCTTGCGCGTTCTATAAACATTACGTCTCTACGGACAAGGAACTTCAGTTTGAAAAATATTGTTAAGAAACAAGAAGTAGACTTTGGTATTACCGTGATTAGTCAACCAGTCAGTTGGATTCAATAAAGCTCGCGCAGACGCTTATTTGAAATCATCATTGTTACCGCAAAGACAGCGATGATGAGGCCGCCCGCCGCGAGCGTGTGTGCGACACCGAAGCGTTGCGAAGCTAAGCCGGCGATGATGTTGCCGATGGGCATGGTGCCCATGAACGAAAGGATGAACATACTCATAACCCGGCCCCGCATTTGGTCCGTTACCAGTTTTTGCAGCAGTGTGTTAACCACCGCGACCGAGGTCACAACCGCGAAACCAAGACCAAAGAGAAAGATGTACGAAAGCATGAGTCGGGTTGAAAGCGCAAAAGCCAGGACACAAACACCAAACCCCAAGCTGCCTCCCAATACTGCCCAGCCCTTTCTGCGAAAGTCGCCGAGGATCGTCAACAATGCTGCGCCGCAAAACGCCCCGGCCCCGGCTGTGCCCATTAACCACGCGAGCCCGGTGGCTCCCAGATGAAAAACGTCACGCGCATAAATCGGAATAAACGCGAAGTAGGGAGCGCCAAACAGGCTGTTTACGGACGAAATCATGAGCAATGAAAAGACGCGCGGTCGATTTCGCACATAACGAAACCCCTCCAACAAATTCCGCCAAAGCGCGCGGCGGTCCACTACCGAATGTGAAGGCGCGCGGGGCGCATGCATGCCGGGTTCGACACGCACCATCGCGAGGCTAACCACGACGGCAATAAAAGAAAGACTGTTCACGAAAAAGCATCCGGCCAATCCGAATAGTCTGAAACCCAGACCGGCGAGCGCCGGGCCCACCACTCTCGAGAGTTGAAACTGCGATGAATTCAAGGCTATCGCGTTCGCGAGATCTTCGCGGCCAACCAGATCGAAAGTGAGAGCCAGATACGACGGGCTGGCGAGCGCCATACAACACCCGGTCACAAAAGAAAATCCCAACACCATCCAGCGGTTGACTGCGCCCATCCAAATAAGAGTGGCCAGCGCGAGCGCAGCAACACCAGCGACAACCTGCGTGTAGATCAGCAGTCGGCGCCTATCGACGAGATCGGCAAACACTCCGCCCAGCAGGGTGAGGAGAAATCCCGGCGCTGTGGCCATGAAGGCATCGAGCCCCAACCAGAAAGCAGAGTTTGTTAACTGGAGAACCAGCCAGCCCTGCGCGACTGCCTGCATCCACGTGCCCACATTCGATAGAAATGCGCCTGTCCAAAACAGACGAAAGTTGCGATGCGACAGCGCGCGAAACATGCCCGCCCTGCGTTTGCCCGGTCGCGCTCCGGATTCAACCTGATCGATTTCAATTGCCA
>DASYMB010000379.1:0-6882 GCA_036009285.1 Pyrinomonadaceae bacterium
TTTACTCCGGCGCTCCGTGGGAGCGCAATCGCTAATGCATGCCCGAGCGAAGGCCGGGTTTCGCTCCTGACGGAGCGAGATCTTTGAGTGCACTCGAGCTATAAACATCTCGCTCCGCTGGAGCGAAGAAGAATTCAACTGTTACAGTTGTAAGTTGAATCTACCATTTCTTTTTCGTTGGCACTGTCCCCCAGGGTTGTCATTGTCAGCGAAACACGAGTGCAGGGAATGGAAAATGAAAACGAGAAATGAGAAAGGGAAAATCTCCTGCATCCCGCCTCCCGCACTGCTTTCTGCCGTCTGCCGCCTGCCCCTGCTGCCCGAGGCGTGTGCCTTGAGTAAAAAAACGATGGAGGCTACAATGACGCGCCTTTCTTTTCCGAGTCACCTCCGATCGAATTCTGAACTAGGGCGTGGGAGTACATATGGAATATGTCCTGACCGGAACCAAGACCGAGGCTCGGGCTGGTTCGTACTACAACAAAATTGCGGCCTACTATGATCTGACCTTTAAGCTTAACGGTTATGGTCGATCGCTAGATCAGTATTTCGGAAACTATCCGCTGCCGGTTTCGCGCGGCGCGAAGATTCTCGACGCCGGCTGCGGCACCGGCCTGCTGACGCTCGCGCTGCTTCGTAATTTACACTTTCCAGTCAATATCACCGCGCTCGATCTTTCTGCCACGTCGATTAGCGCCGCCCGAAAAGCAGTTGCCGAAAGCGAGGGACGCACGCGTGACGTAACGTTTGCCGAAGGAAACCTTTTGTCGCTTCCCTTCGCCGACGACTCTCTTGATCTGGTGGTTACGAGTGGCGCGCTCGAATACGTTCCGCTTGAGGAAGGAATGACTGAACTTTCACGAGTGCTCACGCCCGGCGGTCACCTGCTTCACATTCCCTGCCGTCCTTCGCCGGCCACGACGTTTCTCGAAATCCTGTTTCGCTTCAAGAAGCATCCGCGCCAGGACATACTTACCCAAACAGCGAAACGCTTCCGCATGGTCCACGAGTATCGCTTTCCACCGCTGCAAGTCATCGCCTGGAGCAAGACGGCGATGCTGGCGAGAAAACTGTAGAGAACAGAGGATAGAGAGCAGAATACAGAAGTCAGAAGTCAGAGGTCAGAGGTCAGAGGTCAGAGGTCAGAAATGCGGTTATATTAACTCCAATCTGATCTCTGACCTCTGACCTCTGACTTCTGTCCTCTGCTCTCTGTCGTCTGTCCTCTGCTCTCTGTCGTCTGTCTTCTGCCCTCTGTCTTCTATTCCCGGTAGGTCGGATCAACTCGATCGAGTTTCCTGAGGAGACCGGGCCACGCGAGTTGTGCTCCCTGGCCCACCGTGACGGCGCTGAGTTGTGAAGCCACGTTTTCCAAAATAGGTTCAGCCACCGGCAGCAGCGCCGCGCCTCCAGACTGGGCGAGAATCTGAATCCGACACGCGCTCTCCAGAATGTACATCGATAGAAACGCCTCCGCGGCCGTTTTGCCGATAGTCAACAGGCCATGATTCCTTAAGATCAGGTTGTTGTTGTTCCCCAAATCAGCTACCAGCCGAGACTTCTCGTCCTCGTTAAGTGCCAACCCTTCGTAACCGTGGTAAGCCAACGACGCGAGCGCAAACAGCGACTGTTGAGAAATCGGTAGCAATCCGTTTGTCTGGGCGGACACGGCAATGCCGTTGTCAGTGTGCAAGTGAACTACGCACAGCGCGTCCGCGCGCGCCGCGTGTACCGCGCTATGAATTGTGAAACCGGCTGGATTGATGAAGTGAGGCGAAGGCAAAACGATCTCGCCCTGGAGATTTATCTTCACCAAACTCGACGCGGTTATTTCCTCAAACATCATTCCGTAAGGATTGATTAGAAAATGGTGCTCGGGTCCCGGCACGCGCGCCGACAAATGCGTGAAGATGAGATCGTCCCAACCGTAAAGAGCAACGAGACGATAAGCCGCCGCGAGATCGATGCGGACCTGCCATTCCTCGCCTGAGACTTGTTCCCTAACACTCAATTGTTTCTCTGCAGTGCTCATCATTTCTCCCTGGGTTTGCATTTACGGTTCGGCCGCGCTTCTTGCGCTGGGAGCGCAGCGGATCACTTCACCGGCGTGAGTCGGATAATTCGATCGTCGTCTGAAGCCGGGTTGCCGCGGTCGTCCTTGTTGGACGTCGAGAAATAAAGATAGCCTTCAGGGCCTTCAGCCACGTCGCGGATGCGGCCATACTTTCCTTCCAGTAAATTTTCCTGCGAGACCACGCGCCGGCCGTCGAGCACAACGCGAATTATGCGCGCACCTCGCAGGCAGCCAAAAAAGAAGTTGCCGTGAAACTCCGGAAATGCCGCGCCGCGATAGAACATGCCACTCGCAGGCGCGCAAGCGGGTGTGTATTCCAGCAGCGGCGCTTCCATGCCGGGGTGGGTTTGCGTGTGATGAATGACGGGCCAACCGTAATTCTTTCCCTTCTCGACGATGTTTACTTCATCACCGCCTCCCGGACCGTCGAAGCCGCTGGGCCCGTGTTCAGTTTCAAACAATAGATTCGTGCCCGGCTGCCAATCGATTCCCTGCGGATTCCGATGGCCATAGGACCATATCTCCGGCCGTGCGTTTGGTTGGCCCACGAACGGATTATCCGGAGGCACGGTGCCGTCGTCGTTCACGCGTAGGATTTTCCCCGCAAGGGAATCGAGTCGCTGCGCCAGATCCCGCCGGGTCGCATCGCCGGTCGTAATGTAAAGCTTGCCATCGGGACCGAAGCGGAGCCGGCATCCGGCGTGATACTGCGCGGCGGGAATATTCTCGATGATAACTTTTCGATCGCTGAGTCCCGATTCGGATTCACGATAACGGACTACGCGAACGAGCTGGTTGTCGGCTTTGTAAACGTAGGAGAGATAGAGCAGACGGTTTGCGGCAAACTGCGGGTGAAGTGCGATGCTCATGAGCCCGCCTTCGCCGGAGGGCGCAACGTCAGGCACCACGAAGAGCGGCGGCGTTCGGAGTTTGCCATTCTGGAAAACCTGCACCCGACCGACACGCTCGGTGAAAAACATTCTTCCGTCCGGCGCCCAAACAGTTGACCAGGGCACTTCCAAATTTCCGACCACCGTCTCAACGCGAAAACTAACTCGCCCCGGTGTGGACTTTTGCGGAGTTGTTTCCACTTCGCCGGCCCCGCGTCCCGGCGGCGCGTGCCCACAGGCAAGCAAGGTAAGAAAACAGAAGAGTGAAAATAGAATCCGGTTCATCCTGCTAATTCGACGTAACTACACTAGAAAACCTTCCATTCTGGTTGGCATTTTGTCTGCGTAAGCGGTGTAATCTGCGGATGGCATTGTCTTGTCAGTGCTGAATATACTCGTGTAACAGTTTGATCTCATCACCCTGTTCGCCGATCTCAACGCGCAACAGATCGCGCATCGAAAGCATGCCCACCCAGCGTTCGCCGTCGACTACGGGCAAGTGGCGTGTGCCGATGAGCTCCATTCTTTCGAGCGCCTGATGCGGCGTTTCATCGCAATTGATTACCGCCCGCAGCTCACTGGTTACTTCGCCAACTTTCACCGCAGAAGGATCGCGACGCTTCACCACCACGCGTCGCAGCACATCGCGCTCAGAAAACACTCCGAGGAGTTTGCCGGCGTCATCGAGCACACAAACTGCGCCGATGTTCCGAGACGCCATAAACTCGGCGGCGTCTTGCACACTTGCCGACGCGTTCATCGAATAAGGCTCGCGATCTCGGATTACGTGTCTGATCAGCATCATAGTTGAGCCTCCTGGGGATGTGCTCGAGTTGTAGCGGATTGCGCGCGTATTATAGTTAAAAGTCGGCGGGTCTGTCTCTAGTGAAACACGCGAGTTAGCTTGTAAAGCAAACTGATAGTTTGCTGGCCGTCGGTTATTACTAACTTAAATAGTCTCGCAAGACGCGCAAACTAACAGTTTGCTTTACGTCGAACTATCCGAAAAGATCAGCCTGCGCTGATGGCCGCCGGAAGGTGCTCTCACTTCGCCCGACGCGTTTGTTGGTCCGATTAAAGCCTAATCGTTCTGAGTGAATTTTGAATAAGCGCTCAGTCGCCGCCCAGTACTCGCCTTTCCCTTGCATTCGCTCGCCAAAGACGCTCGAGTTCATTTTGCCGCCGCGCGCTTCGAGGATGCGGTTTATTACGCGGTTGGCTTTCGTGGGTAGTTTCTCACGCAAGCGCTCTTCAAAATACGGAGCGACACTGCCCGGCAGTCGCAGCATGTTGATGAAAGCGAGTGTCGCGCCCGCTTCCTTCGCGCGTTTCAAAAGAACGGGTAACTCAGTACTAAGTCCGGGGATTACCGGCGCGATTCCGATTCCCACCGTGATACCGGCGGCGGCCAGGTCAGCCATCGCGTGAAAGCGCGCTTCCGGCAACGGCGCATACGGCTCGACCGCCCGCGCCACCTCGCGATCGGTAAACGGAATGGTGAAGAACACAGCCACATGCGATCTCCTCGTAAGCTCCTGTAGCACGTCGATGTCTCTGCGGATCAGCGCCGACTTGGTAATAACTCCAACCGGGTTACAAAACTCCGCGCAAATCTCCAGGCATTGTCGGGTGAGTTTGTAGTTGGCTTCGAGCGGAATGTAAGGATCGGAAGTGAACGAGAATACTATTTCGTCGCCCTTCCACGACGGCTTCATGAGTTCACTTCGCAGTAGCTTCGGCGCGTTTACCTTGACGACAATCTTGCGATCGAAGTCGGTGCCGGCGCCATAGCCAAGATACTCATGCGTGGGACGACTGAAACAGTAGGTGCAGCCGTGGATGCAACCACGATAACAGTTGATAGTGAAGTCGAACCCGACGTCGGGACTATCGTTGTGCGTAATAATTTTTCGCGTCTGCGTCTCTTCGAAAACTTCGAGTTTTGCTTCGGGCGGTTCACCCAGCCATTCGACTGAGTGGGTGAGCCAGGGATTGGGAGGGTTTTCGATATAATGCATAAGCCAGTTCTGTTACCCGCCTTCGGGCACGCATGCAAGTGTGTTTTACCGATGCAACAAGCTTAGCAGAAGCGGGATCGTTTGGCGAGGCCGGGTTGTTCCGTTCAGTCTCCTAAACACTCTGTGCATCGTCTGTGTTCATTGCTTCTCCGTGGTTAATCTTTTCATAGATGGCACCACCGAGACACAGAGCACACAAAGGTTACACAGATTAGTGTGCACGTAGGTTAGCTATAGAATCACAGCCTAATCCTTCTCCGACCAGGTAACAAAGAAGAGGCGATACTTGTCGGGATCTTGAAGCGTTATGAAGCGGCCGCCCCAACCCTCGTCTGCCGGCGGCCAAACGTCGGCGCCTCGCTCCTTGAGTTGTCGATAGTATTCGTCAACGTCGTCGACCCCGAGGAAAAAATTAACGCCGCGTCCTCGCTTCAGCATAGTTTCAAGGTGCTGGGCCAGACTGATCTTTAAAGCGCCGGCTTGTAGAGTGGCCATCGGCGGTTCGGAATCGGGAGTGTGCTTATTGATTTGAAAACCAAGCACGCCGTTGTAGAAGGCGAGTGATTCCTCGATGCTGTTGACCTCGAGAAATAAAAGATCCAATCCGGAAACGGTCATGGGACCAGTCTCTCACACAGCAGACAGCAGAAGATAGAGACCATAGCCACTCGCTAAAACGACGCTCCAGAAGAGTGCTTCCTGCAGCCGCGTGTGACGGCGAAAGCGATTCGTTAGCGGCAACGAAGCATTCATAGAACGCATGGCGCCGCGAGCCATCATGATTCCGAAGCCGATCACCAGCACCGCAAGAATAGCCAACGGCCACAAGAACCGGATCCATTGCAGACGAACCAGGACGAGCAGAAACAATCCTCCGAGGATACAGAAGAAGGCGTTCAGACCCTGTCCCATTAGTCCGACGTCCCGCGCAGCCGGCGCCGATACCGGAATAAAATGAGCGACTGGATTCATACGCTGCGCGTCATATTCGTGTCTTGTTTCTTTGTTTCTCAGCACGCCGTAAGCCTCGTTAAGGGTCTTCATCGCTTCTTCGCTACCCCCTCTATCGGGGTGGTGCCGGGCGGCCATGCGCTTGTACAGCCGCTCGAGGTCGCGCGGCGTGGTGCGCTCGTTAGCGCCGAGGATTTCGTAGTAATCTTTTTGCGAATCAAACTGGCTCATGCGGTTTCCGCGATTTTAAGTTTGCGTTTGCCGATTTGCAATGAAGTTGATTTCGCCGCGGATCCACGCGGGTAGACGCGAATCCAATCCGGAAGAATAAACCAACCTAAGATTCTTGATCTGAGACTGACCAGGAATGGAAATCTTCTCATTTGACGCTGCCTCTGCCGCCTGCTCCTGCGGCCCGCCTCCTGATGCTACAATCCGTCCCACAAAATGGACTGGCAACTATTACCTGAAATCAAAACTGATCGACTCCTGCTGCGCTGGATAACCGCAGCCGATGTCGATGCTTTCTATAAGGTGTATTCGGATCCTGAAGTGATGCGGTACTGGAGCACACCGGCGCTACCAAACAGAGAGGCTGCGAGTAAGTTAATAACCGAAATTCACGAAGGCTTTGAGCGCCGCGAATTGTTGAAGTGGGCCATCGCGCTCGGCTCGAACGATACGCTGATCGGAAGTGTCACCATTTTTCATCCGGACTTCACGCATCGCCGCGCCGAGATTGGCTACGCGCTGGGCCGTGCACATTGGGGAAAGGGTTACATGCAGGAAACTCTTAAGGCCGTCCTCAACTACGCCTTCACTGTGCTTGAGCTTCATCGGATTGAAGCGGACGTCGATCCGCGCAATGCCGCCTCAGTTCGGGTCCTCGAACGTCTGGGGTTTCAGCGCGAGGGCTACCTGCGCGAGCGCTGGCAAGTTAACGGTGAGA
>DASYMB010000380.1:0-13460 GCA_036009285.1 Pyrinomonadaceae bacterium
CGATCGGAATCGCGAGAAAAATTCCCGCCACTCCTGCAAGCTCCGCGCCTGACAAGATGGCGATGATTACGGCCAACGGATGCAGATGAATTCCCTGACCTATCAAACGCGGATAGACCACGTAGTCCTGAACAATGCGCAGCACCGCCAGGAACCCAAGCACCATGAAAGCGGAGAAGGAACCACCGTGAAGCATAGCCAGGATCGCAGCTACAATCGCGACGAGCAATGGTCCAACCAGCGGGACAAACTCGCAAATACCGGCAATCACTCCCAGGACCAGTGGACTGGGAAGCCCCAGGATTGTGAAGCCCAGCGCGCAAACTATGCCGATAAAAAGGCAGGCGGTGAGTTGCGCGCGAATATAGGCCGCGAGCGTGCTGTTAATGTCCTGAAAAAACTCGTCGCCGCGCCAGCGCCATCGTCCGCGCGGCAGCATCTGTAAAGCAGAGCGGCGAAAAGTTTCCGCGTCCTTCAGAAAGAAGAAGCTCAGGATAGGAATCAGAACCAGCCAGGGAAGATAGATTACCCAGCCGGCAATGATCGCCAATACCGCGCTCACGGTCAGACTCACGTTTTCGATTACCCTGGGAATGGCGCCGTTGATCGCGTCGAGCAGTGGCCCGGGCATCTGATGCGTGCGGAAGTATTCAACCCACCCCAGCAGCTTCGCGCCCACCAGGGTCCAGTAACCGCGTGCCTGCTGAGCGAACTCGGGAAATTGATTTCCCAGCCGCGGCGCCAGCACGTAGATTCCAATCACGAATACCGCTACCAGAATTAAGTAAGAAAGAATAATTGCCAGGGCGCGCGGAATGGCAAACTTGCGACCGGTCATACGAACGGGGCGGCAAAGGAATTCGACCAGTGGGGCCACGAAGTAAGCAAAGAAGACTGACAGGACCAATAGCAGGATAACGCCCGTCAGCTTTACGATTATCCAGCGCGTAGCTTCGAACAGGTAGTACGTCAGCAGCGCAATAAAAACTACGCGCAGCACCGTACGCGTTTTCAGCCACGACGCTTCCACAACTGCTTTTGCCGCTTCACGCGCGACGTCTTTAGCTTCTTGTTTTTGCACGTTGTGGCTGCGCTAGTTATAGAGACGCCGGATTATTCCGCCCACCGCAAGTTGCTCGGCAGGTGAGATGCTCCGAAACTCAACCCCAAACGTATCCGGAGTCGCGTGATGCACCACCTCGCCGCGCAGTGACAAAGCATCTTCATGGTCCACCAGCAGTAGTCCGAGTTGATCTCCTACTCGCACGTTGGGACACGCGGGGAGGTTACACACGCGCAGACCACCGAGACTGATATCAGAAGGTTCGCCGAGTCCGATGGATTCTTTGAGACTTTCATCTTCAATAGCCAGAGTCAGCCGCGTGTTGACGTAGTACCGTGGAAACTTGCGTCGCTCATGATCCGGTAAGGTTATGTCGGGTGTGCTCATTAGCGTTCCTTTCAGTGGGCCAGCTCGTCCTCCTCGTCATCGTCATCATCGTCTTCGACCGGCGGCGGTGGCGGGGCTACGCGTGGCGCAGCCGGCTCCCAAATCAAACCTCTCCATTCGTCTGTCTCGCCGAGAAGTTGTAGCGCCGCGAGCGGATGTCCGGCGTTGCGCTCGATTCTGAGTACCTCCGCGATTACTTGCAACTTCTTTCCGTCTTCACCCTGGACTTCGAGATGAACGCGGCTACCAACCTCCGGCAACTTCCGCGGCAGGTGCACCAGGGTGCCTTCCGGGCCGACGTTTTCCGTCGTACCTTCAGACATGATGTGGGTGCCGCCCGGCTCGTCCCATTCAGCGCGCACTTCGAATGATACTAGATACCGGGGTCCGGAACGACTATCTGTTTCTATCTGGCGAGGCATGATTTCAACTCCTTGTCGGGTAAGAGCGGAGGCAGTTTATAACGTTTATGATCAAAAGTCTGTTACTACAAAACAGTTTCGAGTTTCGGGTTTCGAGTTTCGGGTTCCGAGCAGAAGCCCGCGCGTAAGCAAGGGCCATGTTTTTTCCCAGGCAGAAGCCCGCGCGTAAGCAAGGGCCAAGTTTTTTCCAAGCAGCAGCCCGCGCGTAAGCAAGGGCCAAGTTTTTTCCAGGCAGAAGCCCGCGCGTAAGCAAGGGGCGAGTTTGGATTATGAACAAAAGATCCCTTCCTTACGGTCGGGCTTCTGCTTGGAAGCCGAAACTTAATCTTCCTCCGTCCTGAGTTTCTCCAAAACCGAAAAGTCCTCGAGGGTGGTAACGTCGCCCGCAACTGTCCCGCTGGTAGCGATCTCGCGCAGTAGCCGGCGCATGATCTTTCCCGAGCGAGTCTTCGGCAGCATATCAGTAAATCGAATTTCGTCCGGCCGCGCGAGGGCTCCGATCTCTTTCGCTACGTGCGCACGCAACTCAGCATTCAATTCCGTTGACGGAGAGTGTGATCCTTCCAAGGTTACGAAGGCAACTATCGCGGATCCTTTGAGCTCATCGGGACGGGCCACCACAGCAGCTTCGGCCACGGCTGCGTGCGACACGAGAGCGCTTTCCACTTCGGCAGTCCCGAGGCGATGTCCGCTGACATTGATTACGTCGTCGATGCGGCCCATGATCCAAAAGTATCCGTCCTGGTCGCTCCGCGCGCCGTCGCCCGCAAAGTAGATATTTTCAATCTGCGACCAGTATTGTTCTCGATAACGCTGGTCATCACCCCAGATGGTCCGCAGCATCGAAGGCCAGGGACGTTTGATTACGAGATAGCCGCCCTCGTTTGCGCCCACCGCTTTGCCGTCGCGCGTCATTATATCGGCTTCAATCCCCGGAAAAGGTTTGGTAGCGGAGCCGGGTTTAGTGGGCGTCGCGCCGGGAAGTGGCGAGATCATGATTGCGCCGGTTTCGGTTTGCCACCAGGTGTCGACTATCGGACAGAGACCGCGGCCAATTGTTTTGTGATACCACATCCAGGCTTCGGGATTGATGGGCTCGCCGACCGTGCCCAGCAAACGCAGGCTCGAAAGATCGTGTTTCATCGGCCACTGCTCGCCCCACTTGATGAACGATCGAATCGCTGTCGGCGCGGTGTAGAAAATGTTGACACGATGTCGCTCGATGATGTCCCAGAAGCGATCCGCCTCCGGATAATTTGGCGCACCTTCATACATCAACACCGTGGCGCCGTTTGAGAGTGGACCATAAACAACATAGCTGTGGCCCGTCACCCAGCCAATGTCCGCGGTGCACCAATAAACGTCTTCGTCCTTGAGATCGAAGATCCACTTCGTGGTGAGATGCGTCTGCAAGAGATAACCCGCGGTGGTGTGAAGGATGCCCTTAGGTTTTCCCGTAGTTCCCGAGGTGTAAAGAATGTAGAGCGGGTGTTCACTGTCTAACTCCGCGGCCGCGCAGGTTGCGTTTTCAATCGACATCGACTCGTGCCACCAATGATCGCGGCCTGGCTCCATGTCGATCGCCACGCCGGTGCGACGCACGACTATGCAGGATTTCACCGACGGAGTTTCTTTCAAGGCTTCGTCGACCGCCGGTTTAAGTTTCACTTCTTTCCCGCGTCGCCAGCCGCCGTCGGCAGTTACTACAACTTTACAGCTCGCATCGTTTATGCGATCGACCAGAGCGGTGCTGGAGAAGCCGCCGAAGATCACGGAATGCGTAGCGCCGATGCGCGCGCACGCCAGCATCGCGATCGCCAGCTCGGGAATGAGCGGCATATAAAGCGCAACGCGATCGCCTTTTTCAACGCCGCTATGCTTCAAGACGTTGGCGAATTTACAGACTTCGGAATGGAGTTGCTGATAGGTGAGCGTGCGCTGGTCGCCCGGTTCGCCTTCCCAAATCAGTGCGGCCTTGTTGCGCCGCCAGGTTGCCAGATGGCGATCCAAACAGTTGTAGGATATGTTCAACTTGCCGCCGACAAACCACTTGGCGTGGGGCGGCTCCCACTTCAAAACCGTGTCCCACTTTTTAAACCAGTGAAGCTCCTCAGCCATACGCGCCCAGAAGTTTTCCGGGTCGGCACTGGCCTCAACGCGCAGCTTTTCGAGTTCCGCCATCGACTTGATGTGGGCTTGGGCGGAAAATTCCGGCGGCGGCGGAAACACGCGATCTTCCTGTTGGAGTGATTCGATGTTTGTAGTTATTGATGACATAACTGGGCTAGAATCTTCTCTGAAGAGTTCGTTCTTGCGTGCCTGTGTGTACCATAGATTAGCTTGACGCGACAAACGCTTGCTTGCAGTATAGGTAATGCAGTGGAGGTAGGTTATGAGTCAGACGATTGATGCAGTGATTGATGAAGACGGAGTAGTCCGTCTCCTAAAGCCCGTGCATCTCTCCGGGACTCGGAGGGCGCTGGTCACGATCCTGGACGATCAGCCATCGTGGGCAGGCGACCTCGATGCGGGCTATCGTGAGATGGGGCAAGAGGAAGCTCGAGAAGTCGAAGCTCTTGAACTGGCAGAAGCAACCATCGGAGACGTAAGCGATGAAGCGCGGTGAAGTGTGGTGGATAAACTTCGAACCTTCCCTCGGTGGCGAGATAACGAAAACGAGACCCGCCATCATTCTCAGCAACGATTTTTCAAACAGATATTTGAATCGCGTTCAGGTGGTGCCGTTAACGAGTAATATCGGAAAGCTTTATCCGAGTGAAGCGTATGTTACCGTCGGTGGCAAGCAGAGCAAAGCGATGGCCGACCAGATGACTACGGTTAGCAAACTCCGTTTGCTTAACTCTGCCGGCTCGCTCTCACCTTCGGATCTCGCCGCAGTTGAATCCGCTGTAAGAAACCAACTCAGTCTCTGAAGTGCTTGCCTGGTCTCCTCGGCTTTTGGCATATATGATCATTCCTATGAATCTCTACGTCGGCACCAGCGGCTACAGCTACAAAGAGTGGAAGGGAAGCTTCTATCCGGAAAAAATTCCGGCGAAGGAGATGCTGCGTTACTACTCCGAGCGGCTGAGCACGGTGGAAATCAACGCGACTTTCTATCGCATGCCGCAGCCGAGCCTGCTCGAAAACTGGAAGGAGCAGGTGCCGGCGACGTTTCGCTTTTCGCTCAAAGCGCCTCAGCGCATCACGCACTTCAAGAGACTGAAAGAGACCGAAGAAGAGACCAGGTATTTTCTCGAGACTACTTCCGTGCTCGGTGACAAACTCGGCGTCGTGCTTTTCCAACTGCCGCCGAACTTGAAGAAGGATCTATCGCTGTTGGAGACGTTTCTCCGGCAACTGCCGTCGACAACGCCGGCCGCATTCGAATTTCGTCATCCCACCTGGTTTGACGATGACGTTCTGGATCTCCTGCGCAGCCAGAACCGCTCCCTCGTCGTTTCGGATACTGACGACATGCCAACCACGCACATCGACAAAACTGCCGACTGGGGTTATCTGCGACTGCGTCGCGTTAATTATTCAGAGGAGAATCTGGCGGAGTGGTGTGCACGCATTCGCGCGCAGGCCTGGAAGGAGACTTTTCTTTTCTTCAAACATGAAGACGCAGGCACCGGACCAAAACTGGCCGCGCAGTTTTTGAACCTCGCAAACTCGGCTTAAGCCGGCTGACAAATAAAAAAGAGGCGCTAGCGGGCGCCTCTCTTTCAATGCAAAAGCTGATGTCAGCAATTAGAAGTTTCCGCCGCACTCCGGATGTCCGCAGTCGCAATCAAGCTCAATGGTATCGCCCTTACCCTCGCATTGAGCGCTACAGCAACTGCCGCCGGGTTGAGGAGCACACGTACAAGGTGGGTTCTCGCAAGTCTCTTTCTCGTCTGCCATAGTTCCTCCTGAATTCCGTCAGTTTGGGGCGCATAGAGTAACACACCTCAGCCGGAACATCGCCGCGTCATTTCACCCAGCGGTGAAGTTCTAATTTATGCTTTGCGCCCGGCTCTAATGCGTCTTTTCCACCTTCGCCACAGCTTCAAAGGCGCCTTTTGATTTCAACAATCTGACTACCGCCGGATGGTTGCCTTCCATGGCGAGGGCCAGGGCATTTTCATCGTCTTCGTCAACGGCGTTGATGTCCGCACCGGCCAGCACCAGCGCCCGCACCGGATTTACAAAACCTTCTGACGCGGCAAGCATTAACGCCGTACGTCCATCCGCGTTTTTGGCGTTCACTTCGGCGCCCGCATCCAGCAAAACTTTCAAAGCTTCCAGATTATCTGAAGCTGCCGCTCGCATCAGGGCAGTGTTGTCCGCGTCATCTTTGAGATTCACGTCGGCTCCGGCGTTGATGAGGTCCCAAACCAGATCGCAGGTCGCATCGTTGTCGAGCATCATCAAGACTGTTTCACCTGAGTCGCCTTTGGCGTTTACAGTTGCGCCGAAGTTGAGCAGGAGTTGTACCATCTCGCGGTTCGCGTTGTGCACGGCATGTTCGAGGGCCGTCGTGTTACTTCGCTTATCGCGCAGATTAACATCCATCCCGGCAATGAGGGCCGTGAGCGCTTCCAGGTTGTCTTCCTGGGCTGCTCTTACAAATGGATGCTCAGGGGCAACGAATGACACGACCCCGCCGGTTGAGCTTTCAATCGTTGCTCCATCCAGAATTTCAACACTCTCTTCGATAGTAGCAACGGTTAAGGTCCGGTCAGTGCGCGTCTCGCTGTTCGGCTGCAGATAGACCCCGTTGGTTTCGTCTGCTGCAAAACCCGGCGCTTCAATCCGAACTTTATAGGACCCTGGTTCGAGGTTATCTATCTTGAAGCGCCCGCTGAAGTCGGTGCTCGCATAAAGAGCGCTTTTCAATTGTTCGTTCCAA
The DNA here is from genome assembly GCA_036009285.1 of Pyrinomonadaceae bacterium. Taxonomy (GTDB): domain Bacteria; phylum Acidobacteriota; class Blastocatellia; order Pyrinomonadales; family Pyrinomonadaceae; genus PSRF01. Next base: position 6,767 of record DASYMB010000380.1, read on the forward strand.
AGAGAAATGGTGGCGCCGGGGATTAAGGCGCCGATCTGATCTGTGATGGTGCCCGTGATGCTCGACGATAAAGCCACGCGAGCGTTTGGCTGCGTCACGTTTGGCGGACTCCAGTTCGGCGACTGAGAACTTGATGCATTTTGAGCGACTGCACTGGTGACGCTCAAAGTGGCGGTGAACGCTCCGGCCGCGATTCGTGATACGCGCCCGGAGATGCGATGGAGCTTTTGCGCGACTGGCAACATTAGCGGCCGGCGCGCCTGGTCGTGATGATAACGAACGCAGAGACGGCCGCTCGAGCGAGCAATCAAACGATCGGCCTGATAGCGGGTCATCGACGAAAGATTGTGCACGTCAAGATTGCAGTGCTCGCAGAAACGCACCTGGTCGTTTCCGATCATGGAGTTCCAATCAGCAATGCACGGCGAAGGAACGGTCAGATTATTCAGGAATTTCTTGGGTGCCATGGTAGGTCTCCTTATCAAGTAGTTGATCGGGAGCCTGGGGAGAGAAGCTCGGGCGCGGCAGCGCAGACTTAGACAGCGAGTCCGGAAGGAAGTTCCGGACTCAGAGCTTTACTTCAATTGACGAGCGTCGATCGTGGACCTGGGGAGGAGCCTGCAGATTGTGCGGCTGAGATGCGTCATGACATCCATATGGTTGTTAGGCTATCCGAAATCCGGGACGGCACTAAGGGGTTGGACCAACAGCTCCATATCTCGAGGGCTTACAACCCTGACCGAACGCCAGAGCGACCCGGGCGCGCCAATAAAAACCCCGCAGCAATGGCTACGGGGTTTTCAGCCGGTTTAAGTGAGTAGACCGCAATGCTATTGGCCCGGCACGAAGAAAACGTCCCAAGCCCATCGGCCCGCGTGATTTTGCGCCGCATCTTCTATCTTAGCTCGGTACCGAAACTGGTTACCGTATTGATCGACCCGCCTTGATTCTTTGTATTTGAGGGAAATTCTTACCACGCCCAGGTCTGGAAGGGTGTGTAACTCTTGTGCCTCAGAGACGCCATTGTGGTTAGTATCACGCCATAGGCGTAGTTGGGGAAATATCGAATCCTGCTCGTCGATAAGATCATCCCCATTGCCGCCCCGCCCGCGCTTGTCATACTGAGCAAGGGCCAGGAAGCCGTTCGCGTCAGGTGAATTTGGCTGCGGCGTAAAATTACCGAAAAGTTCACGGCCGTTGTCGATTGCGCCGTTGCCATCGCGATCGAGACAGAGAAAAACGTTTGTCGAACCGGGGGCGGTCCATGACCACTGTTGATTTGTCCCGTTCGCCTTCAGATCGAAAGTAACTCCGTTTTCCGCGCTTGTTAAAGAAAAGCCCTGGCCGTCAACATCGATCAGGATGGGCGATCCGCCTTTGGCTTGGCACATACAGGCAGGATACGGGTGCCAGAGCTGATCCGGATCGCAGGCTTCCGGGGCGCAGTGACTGGGGATTTGCGTAAAAGATCCGTTGGCGCCAGCTTGGCCGCTAGACGCGCCCGGATCTCCGGGTCCTCCAAAGCCCAGATTTCCCTGGGTGGTTCCCTGGCTACCGTTGGAGCCCTGAATTGTCGAACAGCTCAAGTTAGTGCCGCCGTCACCGGGTGATCCAGCGCTGCCGGCCAATCCCGGAGGGCCACCAGGACCGCCGGTGCCGGGGATTCCTCCTGGGCCCGCTGAATGATTCTCGAGAATAGTCCCTTCGAAATTACTTGGAAGAGTCACAGTAATATTCCCACCATTACCCCCTTGCCCCCCCGAGCCTCCAGCACCGCCCTTGCCACCTTTTCCACCCCTTCCTCCAGTGCCGCCCGTTCCGCCGTTTCCCGGAGGACAGGAACAGCTTGCGCCCGAGCCGCCGTGACCACCTTGCGCCCCGGGACCGCCAACTCCACCACTGCCACCGGTGCCGCCTCTACCACCTTCACCACCCTGCGCAAGGAACGTAAAAGTCCCACCAATACTCGTGATAGTATGAAACTGACTTGTAGCAGTGCCACCTGTATAACCTGTTCCTCCAGTGCCCCCAATTTCCCCGGTTCCACCCGCTCCACCGGGAAAGCCTTGTAAGCCATTAACGCCAAATCCCGAGCAATCTCCGTTGTCACCAGGGAATGCCGGATCGGGTGTGCCCGGCGATCCCGGAGCACCGGGACTTCCGTCGTCGCCTTGTGCTCCCCTACCGCCACTCGTATTTTCTATCGGACTTAACCTAACACGGCTGGCGTGATTGGCTTGTCCACGCAGTTTCCGCTTCTGCCGTTCGAGCCACTCGGTATAGCCTGGACCGCTGGTGTCGACTGTAATGTGACCTCCCGGAATCAGGTGAGGAGCAAACCCGGTTACGAGCGAAGTTTTAGTGAAGCTCGCTTTTGTGAAGAGCGGTTCGTTTCTTGCCCTGCCCTCGTTCCTCGCGGCCTCGTCCAAAGTTGTACCAAGGACTCCCCACTCCTCGACCACGAAGATGTAGATGTTGTGGTTTCCTTTGATTACGGCGTTCTTTCCCTCGTGGATAAGTCTTCTAGTGACGATTACGGTATCCTCTGTGAGTTCAACTCGTTCAGGCAGGTATATCGTGTCGGCGAGTTCAACCTTTGAGTTCCCTGGACAGTCGACGTTCAATTTTCATCTCCGGCATCTGAGCGAAGGTGGGAGCAAGTTTGTTTCTCCAATCAGGATCCAGCAAGGTTTCTGCCTCGAAGGGGGCGGCCCTGCGCTCGAGTAGATCTTTTCCCGGCTTGAATTTTTGACGTTGCTCTTCCTGCTTGTCCTGAGATAGCCCTCGGAAGGGTTCCTGAGCAGTCCCTGGTCTTGCCGGAAGCGAAGTAATTGGCCAAAGAAGAAAGAGAGATAGGCAGAGCGAGAGGATTAATTTGAGCATTATTTTCTCCCCGATTTTGAGGCAAGCTCTTGAGGAACGGAGAATCTACTAGGGGCAGAGCAATTGCCGGAGGAAAACCCCTATTCGAAATTGTTCGCGCTCACATCCTATACAGATCAGGCCCCCCAATCAAACTTAGGATCATCGTAGGCCTCGATGGCTTTGGCGATCTGGGCCGCGATGCGGGCGTTGTTTTCCAGCAGGGCGATGTTTGCTTTGAGAGTTGCGCCCGCGCTGGCTTGGGCCATGCGCGAGAGAAGGAAAGGAGTTAGCTCGCGACCACCCACCTGCTCGCGCTCTGCCTCTTTCATAGCTGTGTCCAGAGCGCGTTCCAAGTTCGCCGGTGGAACTTCAAATTCCCCGGGCACTGGAACCGTAACCAACAACGCACACTCGACACCCAGTGACTGCTGGGCCAGAAAAATTTCAGCGACCTCCTGAGGCGAATCGACGCGAACGTCGACGGACAGGCCGCTGCTGCGCGAATAGAACGCAGGCATTTCGTTACATTGATAACCGAGCACCGTGATGCCGTACGTTTCCAGCCATTCACGTGTCGCCGGCAGATCGAGAACTATTTTTGCGCCGGAGCAAACGATAACGATTGACGTGGTTGCGAGCGCGGGCAGGTCTCCCGACACATCAGGCAGCGGACCGCGATGCACGCCGCCGATTCCGCCGGTGGCAAATACACGGATGCCGGCGCGGCTCGCAATCCAACTGGTTGACGCAACCGTGGTCGCCCCGTTCCACTTTTGCGCGACGGCAATCGGCAAATCGCGAATGCTGACCTTGTTGATGTCCTTGCTCTCGGCGATGAAGCGGATTTGATCTCCACTGAGCCCGACGGTGAGTTGGCCATCGAGGACGGCGATAGTTGCGGGCAGCGAGCCAGCTTCGCGAACGACTTGCTCGAGGCGCTGAGCGGTCTCGAGATTCTGCGGACGCGGCAAGCCGTGGGCGATCACCGTTGACTCAAGCGCGACGATTGGCTGCTTTAGTGACAGAGCCGATTCAACTTCGGAACTAAGACTAAAAAGGGCTTTATCCATTGGCGTCTACTCTTTACTGGCACCGCGGGCGCCCTCGCCCGCCTGGTGGCCTAAGCGCATAGTCATAATGAACCACCAAGATTGGATACTCATCTTTGTTTTTCGCAAGCAAGCGGGCGAGGGCGCCCGCAATCCCAGTTAAGAGTGGCGCTGTAAAATAAAGATCGTGCCACCTTCAGGAGATTTCTCCCACGAAATTTCAGCGCCGATTAAGCTCGCGCGAGCACGCATATTCGCGAGCCCGCGACCTTCGAGATTTCTCTGGCGCCCCGGATCGAAATCCTTGCCATTGTCTTTAAGTTGCAAAACAAAATCACCGTCGCGCGCGGCCTCGACTGTCATCTTCACATGAGTTGCGCCCGCATGTCGCCAAACATTGCTGACCGCCTCCTGCACCATGCGGTAGATCTGCATCTGCACGTTTGCCGGCAATTGCGCCTGCTCCTCCAACGCCTCATCGCAAATAAATTCATATTCAAACCTTTTATCCGCGGGGGCATCCTGGACCGAATGCGACAGGGCAAACTCCAGCGCCGCGGCGAAGCCGACATTCTGCAACACCGAGGGACTCAGGTCTTCACAGATGCGGCGCACCTCCTGTGAAATTGATTCGATCTCTGTTCGCAGCACGACCGGGTCAAGTTGTTTGCCAGTCACTTCGCCATGCGCGGGAATCTGATCGCTCAACATGAGCAAGTGGCGCAGGTCGGCCAGAGTTTGATCGTGGAGGTCGCGCGCGATGCGACGTCGCTCGCGCTCAGCTTCGTTTGCGAGATTTAGACGCGCGTCGGCGAGTTCGCTGTTTGCCTCAATCAGTGCGGCGCTGGTTCGCGCAATGCGGCGCCTTTCCAAAATTGCCCACAGCAATGCCAGCAGCGCGAGGGCCAACAGAATGGCGAGCGCCGTTGAAGTCCACGGAAAAGGCGCTTTGGCAATACTCAACTCAAACGACAACGGTTCCGACGCCACCAGGTCTTTGCTGAACGCGCGCGCAGTGACGCGATACCTTCCGGGCGCCAAGCCTTCAATTGCAAATTGTGATTCGCGCGAGAGCTTCTGTTTGATAACCGCATTCTTGTCGTCGAGCAGTGCAAACGCATATTGGAACTGCTCCGGAAAGGTGCGGCTGCTAATCGCCGCGACCTCAAAAAGCAAACCGTTTTGCGGATACTCGAGGCGGAGGCCGGTAGCCAACTCTGCGGGCGAGTGCACTCGTTTGCTGATAACGCGCGTCGCATACAAAGTCGGAATCGTGCGCCCGGGATGGTAGCGGGCGATGCCGCGGCTGGTGCCCATCAGCAGCAAGTCGTTCCCCTGTTCATCGCGACCGGGCAACACTGCGAAGACGCTCTGCGAAGGCAGGCCCTGTTCGGCATCGAACCGCGAAACTACTGGGCCAAGGTTTTCGTCCAGTCGGATCTTGAGCATGCCGCTGTCGGTGGTTGCGAACCACGCCTCGATGTTATTGCCGCTGCGATTTGCAACTACTGAGCGGGCATCGACATCGGCTGCGGTCAACGCGCAAGCTGCTCCCGGCCTGCAAAAGTAGACGCCGCGACTGGTGGCAAACCACAAGGTGCCGTCGACGCTGCGATCGATTGCTCTCACACCGCTATTCTTCAACGGCGTGAACAAAGGATCGGCTTCCGTTCTGTGACCGTCAAAGACGTAGACATCGTCGCGGATTGTTCCGATCAGCAGCCGCGCCTCTCCGTCTGCGTAAAGGCTCATGACTTCGCGTTCATGTGAACCCTCAGAAATGCTGGGCCAGGCATTGGTGGGCCAAACTAGTCGCGCCCTCGAACCTTCAATACGCTCCAGGCCGCGCCGATAACTGGCGATGTAGGTGTTGCCCTGAAACGAGGCAATCGCGCGCACGTTCCCCGCGGCATCGACCCCGCCGGCGCCGGTCTCGATGCGATTGAATTTCTCGGTACTGACGTTTGCGCCCGGCGCCGATCGCTGACTCGCGTAGAAGCCGCTCGCTGCGCCCACCAACAGGTGGTAGCTCTCGTCTTCGGCGAGTGCATAGATCGCATTTCGCGAGAGACTCGCGACGGCGCGCCACGCGGCAGTCGTCTGGTCGTAAACAAACAGGCCCTGATTTGTTCCGCAAAGAACCGCGCCGGCGGAAGTTTGATAAAGTACGCGAACGAAATTGCTCTGCGGATTATCACCAATCTGTTCGATTCGCGGCGCGTTTGGATCGTAGCGGCAAACTCCTCGATCAGTTCCGAACCAAATCACGTCTTCCCGATCCCGGAAGATTGCGTACACATGATCGGAACGCAGCCCACCGGCCGTGCCGTCAAAAGTGAACCGCTGCACTTTCTTAGCACCCGAAAAGATGAACACCCCGCGGCCGTCTGAAGCGGCCCAAACATCTGCGCCGATAGTGCGAATGTCGGTGACCGCGCCGGTTGCGGTTTCGTTCCGCGAGAGATTGGGAAACGCCGTCCCAGTGATTAATCCCGGTTCGTCCTTTTTTACGCGCGCGCCGAGCCACAGCTTCCCATTGTTATCCGCCTCCAGAGCGCGTACGAAAAATACCGCGGGGTGCGTTTCCATTTCGCGCGCCATACCATTTTCAATTGCCAACACTCCGCGACTGAGCGAGCCGGCGTAGAGTTTGTTATCGACCATCACCAGACTTGTCAGCACCAGTGGGCCGACGTGTTCGCGATCGGCGCTTTGCAGCGGTTGGGTTAGGAGCGATTTAGTCTGGAACGAACCGTCCGGCTCGGTGCGAGACTCATAAA
>DASYMB010000381.1:0-11825 GCA_036009285.1 Pyrinomonadaceae bacterium
TTGGAGCTGCGCTTGAGGAAGAAGCTCAAGATCTAGGAAGAAGAGAAGAGGAGATTTTTCACATTTCTCATTTGTCATCGCTCGAAAGAATTACCTCCCCGTTTAGCTAGGGCACTTGTGCCCCGCCGCGCGGGTGGACAAGTCCGCTTTCTAAACGGTGCGGGGTGTTTTAACTTTAACTGGCCTTGCCCGAAAAGTGTCAATGGGTGAGTACGCTGTCCCAAGCAGAAGCCCGCGCGTTAGCAAGGGCTCTGGTTTCTGCCAGAATTTCGATCTTGAGCCCTCCCTAACGGTAGGGCTTCTGCTTGGCCAGAACCGCCCGAACCATTTTTCGGGCAAAGTCAATTTAACTATTCACGACTAACCCTTTACTATTCACTGACTAATGAATCTTGAGATCACGCTAACCTTGCTGCTGTTGGTCGGTTTGTCTCTGCTGGCAACGGTCGACATGGCCTTTGGCCAGTTGAGCGACGTCGGCCTGCGTCGTCTGATTAGCGAAGCAGAAGAGCGTGCCAAGTTACGATCGGCAACTTTTCTGAAGCAAGTGCTCGAGAATCGCCCGCGGTTCAGTTTTGCCATCTCAGCGACAATTCAAATCCTGCTGGTTGCTGTTGCCGTTCTCGTCACTTCCATCTCGTTGTCGTTGTTTCAGCAGGATCGATTTGTACTGGTTGGGCTCCTCGCTGGTCTAATACTGGCCGGCATCTTTCGCCAACTCATTCCTCTATTCATCTCGACCCGCGACCCGGAGGGAACGCTGCTGTTTCTTCTGCCGGTGATTCGTCCCCTCTTGCCGTTAATGGCTTTCGCCGCCGATCCTTTTCATAAGTTGTTTGATCGCTCGCGACGCAAGGAGCAGGAACTGGAGAACGGCGACGAAGATGAGGAACAGGACCAGGGAGACGACATTCAGGCACTGATTGATGTCGGCGAGGCGGAAGGCATACTGGAAGAGGAAGAAGGGGAATTAATTCATTCGATCATCGAGTTTGGCGACACGCGCGTCAGTGAGGTGATGACTCCGCGCCCGGACATTGTTGCCGTGGCTGCGGGCGCGACGGTGCGTGAGGCTCGAGACATCATGATCGAATCGAAGTATTCACGATTGCCGGTTTACCGCGAGCAGATCGATAACGTGGAAGGGCTGATCTATGTGCGCGATCTGCTGCAGCACTGGGCGGAAGGAAACGAGGATGGCCCAATCTCCTCGCTAGTGCGTCCGGTGTACTTCATCCCGGAGACGAAGCCGGTCGCCGAACTCCTGGAAGAAATGCAGAAAGCGCACGTGCAGCTTTCGATGGTGATCGATGAGTATGGCGGTGTGTCTGGCCTCGTGACAGTCGAAGACATACTCGAAGAAATTGTCGGTGAAATCGAAGACGAAGACATCGAAGGCGACGAGCTAAATGAAATCGTCGAACAGGGTAAAGGTTGTTACGAAGTGCTTGGCTCAACCGAAATCGGAAAGATCGAGCGGCTGTTCGACATGGAAATAGAGGCCGACGATTTTACGACTATCGCCGGCCTGGTGATCAATGAGTCGGGTAAAGTGCCGCAGCCTGGCGAGCGTCTGACTTTTCGCGGACTGGAAGTTGAAGTGCTGGAAGCAGACGAGCGTCGCATCGGCCGGTTGCGCGTAAAGAGGGCCGCCGGCCCGGACGCAAACGAAACGAAGTAGAGGGACTTTAAGATAGGAAGCGAAGCGTCAGATGATCCGACAATGTCAAAACTAGCGGCAAAACGAACCAGCAAATTTCTACAAGGACGAAGAATCGATCCCGCTCCGATCACTCCAACGACAACGATCGCGGAGCTGGTCGACGAGGCGTTTATCGCTTACAACGGCGCGCGTCTTCGTGAAGCCTGCCAACTTTTCACCAGAAAGATGCTTGAGCCGGAAGTGACGATTGGTATGTCGATCACTGGCGCGCTCACGCCGGCCGGTTTAGGAATGTCCGCGCTCATTCCGCTAATCAAAGCCGGGTTTGTCGATTGGATTATTTCAACCGGCGCCAATTTGTATCACGACACTCACTTTGGTATTGGCCTGGTAATGCGCGAGGGTCGCGCCGATATCTCTGACATCGTTTTGCGGGAAGAGGAAGTCGTTCGTATCTATGACATCTTCTTTGACTACTCGGTGTTGCTCGATACCGATGCCTTCTTTCGCCAGATAATCTCGGGGAAAGAATTTCAGAAGACGATGTCCACGGCCGAGTTTCACTACCTCGCCGGGCGTTATGTGCATGAACGCGAACGAGCCTTGGGTTTGAAAGATAAGTCGCTGCTCGCAGTTGCTTATGAGTATGGCGTGCCGATTTACACTTCATCCCCGGGTGATTCTTCTATCGGCATGAACGTCGCGGCCAAGGCGCTCCAGGGAAACAAGCTTGCATTTGATCCGTCTTTGGATGTGAACGAGACTGCGGCAATCGTGTTGGCAGCGAAGCGTAACGCCGCCGGCGGAAAACCTGGTAGTGGCAAAAGCCGTGAGGAAAAGAAGGCGGGACGCTCGGCGTGCTTCATTCTCGGCGGCGGTTCACCAAAAAATTTCCTGCTGCAAACTGAACCGCAGATCCAGGAAGTGCTCGGCATCGATGAACGTGGACACGACTATTTTCTGCAAGTTACCGACGCGCGACCTGATACCGGCGGTTTGTCGGGCGCAACGCCGGGCGAAGCTGTTTCGTGGGGCAAGGTCGATCCTGACCGTTTGCCGGATGCGGTTGTTTGTTATGTTGATTCCACGGTGGCGCTTCCGATCATTACCGCTTATGCTTTGGCGAAACATGCGCCGCGGGAGCCAAAGCGGCTTTACGATCGTCGCGGCGAGTTTATGAAACTGCTGAACTCTGAATATAAAAAATCAAAGCGGCGTTAAAAGTTTCGGGCTGCGACTACTCTTCGAACCAACCCAGAGGTATCACGCGAACATGGGGCTAACACCAACGACCGGAGCCAAAGCGTTAAAGTATGACTGCGATAAGTGCGTGGCTTACTGTTGCTCGATCTACGATCGAGTTCAGGTGAAGCCGAGTGACATCAGACGACTGGCGGCGCATTTTCGCGTGCTGCCCGAGATCGCGACGCAGCGATTTACCAAGTTGTTTGGCAAAGAAAGAATACTCAGGCGCAAAGCCGATAAATTATTTGGACAGGCTTGTATGTTTCTGGACCAGGAAACGCGGAAGTGCACCATCTACCACGCGCGGCCACTCGTTTGCCGTGAGTTTCCCATCACTGCGCGCTGCGCTTATTACGATCTGATTCAATTTGAACGCGAACAGCAGGACGATCCAGACGTTATCCCGCTCGTAAAGATCACCTTCAAGAATGGTAAGGGAAAGTAGGACAGACATTCCTGTCTGTGCGAGTTAGTCATTCATGGCTGTGAGTCGCCAGAAGAATCTCCATCTGTCAATTCGCATTTTTCATTGAAGACAACCACGAAGAAGTAAGCTAGCGCTACACGACAAATGAAAACTTTGCAATAAGAACTGGGAAATCTCAGGTTTTGCCAGGTTGATTTGCGAAGGCCCGGGAAACTAAAGGACAGGCAGGAATGCCTGTCCTACACGGAGAAATTATGCAGTCACTGTTAGCCAAAATGATCGGCAAGAAGCTGGATGTTTACTGCGGCGGAGCGTCAAGTCTGCGCGGTGAAGTTATCAAAGTTGAGGATGGGGTGCTTCATCTGAAGGATAGCGATGATAAGACGTGTTACGTCGCAGTGGATAAGATCCTAGTGGTTTGGGAAGCCAAAGATGACGAGCATAAAGCAGGCTTCGTAGCGTAGTTTCGAGTGCGGAGGCATGCGTAGCGCGACTCAGCTTTGGATCGGCCCGTCAGGACCTCAAAGAACCAAAGCTCGTCGCCGCTCCGCTCTGCCGGAGCACTCCAAAAGGAAACGCCGGCGCTAATCAAAGCGTCGGCGTTTCGTGTTAAGGCGGATGTAGCTTGAATTAATCCGTGGTCGCAGGCGCTTTCACAGGAACCTTCCGGAAACCATCGATACGGGAGAGCCAGTAATCATTGAAAGGCGAATAGACTACACCGTGATGTCTTGAAGCGTGATAGAAGCCGTGTTCGTCAGCGACGATACCGACGTGCGCGAGATTGCTGAAGAATACCAGGGTGCCAAACTTATATTGTTCTTCCGGCGCTGGCGCGGTGAAACGCGCCCATAGCGTGCGAGCGCTGCCGCGTTCAAAATCGATACCCGCCGACTGGAAGGTGCTCCAAACGAATCCGGAACAGTCAAAAGCTGAAGGTCCGGTAGCTCCCCAAGAATAGCGGGCGCCAAGCCGTTGCTCTATTGCCGCGCCCATCAACTCATGGAATTGAAGACTGCTGCCGCCCTTAGTCGTCGTCAAGGGTTTCAACGCCCTGATGTCCTCGGCCGAGGCCTTGATGTCGTCAGTTGAAGCTTTGATATCTTCCTCTGAAGCCAGCGAAATGATCACCGGCTCGCCGATGGCGGAAACAATGGGTACGAATTTTTTGGAGACGAGGCGGACGCGGCTATCACCGGTTTGCGCGGCAGCCGCCAAGGGAAGCACGAGGGCAAAGCAGGCCGCTAGCGCATAGGGGAACAGTTTTTTAGAAGGCAAAGGGGAACTATCTCCTTAAAATTTTTCTAACCTTGCAATTTCTTTGTGAGGGGTACTACGCGAAGGCCTAAGCATTCTAGTTACTAGTACAGCGTCGAACAAGACGCAATGTGACTGTTTTGTGACGAATCACACTCGAGATGAGGGTGCGACCCAAAAGAGGTCACACGGATTTTATGAGTTGTCAGAGACTAATAAAGGCGGTTACGTTTGATCTCCCAACACAATCAGTCAATGTGAAGCGAAAGCAAACTGTTAGTTTGCGGCGGTTCGTTGCTATTCAAGTCGAAAGGCATTCCATCATGAAGCAAACTAACAGTTTGCTTTACTTAAACCTCAGTCGCCTTGTCGCGCGGCGTGGTAATTCAGTCCCACGGTGATTATTTTCTGAAGCAGTTGATCGTAAGGCACACCGCTATGCGCGGCTGAGTCTGCAAAGTCTTCGCCTTCGGCTATCTGGGGATTGGGATTGGCTTCCAGCAGATAGAACTGACCTGCTTCCGTCAGGCGATAATCAAGCCGCGCGTATCCGCTGAGAAAAAGATAGCGATAGATTCGTTTGGAGAGACGTTCGAGAACCTTGTGCTGCTCGGGACTGAGTTCCGCGGCGCGGGTCTTGACTCCGACTTTTTCCTGATATGCCGGATCCCATTTGACCTTCAGCGTGGCGATATTCTCCGACCCTTCGGGCAGCTTTTCCATTACCAACTCCCACGGCGCGTAAGTTTGAATGTTCTGGTTTCCGATCACGCCGACATAAACCTCGCGTCCTTTTATGTACTGCTCAGCAATGGCGGTCGTCTTATTTTGGCGGTGGATAAACTCGACTCGCTGCGTGAGTTTCTCGTCGTCGTGAACTACCGAGGCCTGCGCGATGCCCACCGAGCCTTCTTCGCTGATAGACTTCACCAGCAAAGGAAACTTCAAACGCTTCGGTCGTCGCACCTTTCGATTCATGGGAAACACGGCAAAGCTGGGCACCTGAATTCGGTGATAAGCCAAAATCATTTTGGTTAGTGCTTTGTCATGGGCGAGGGTGAGACCACGCGGATTGCAGCCGGTGTATGCCTGCCTCATCAACTCGAGATAGCTAACGACGTGTTGGTCGTAAAGCGGATAGCCGTGAAACTCTTCCAGGAGATTGAACGCGATGTGCGGCTTATGCTCCATCAAGGCGTCGCCGATTGCATTCAACTGATTGTAAAGACCGATCGGATAGACCTCGTGGCCCATCTTCTTCAGGGTGGAAGTGACGTCGTACTCAGTCTTGATCTCGGCCTTCTCTTTGTCGCTTAGCCCCTCGAGTGAGTCGGGAGGCACAAGGTCCTGATGAACAAGAACGATTATGCGGAGCTTTTTTTTGGGCTCGAAAGTCATATGACGATCATAGTCTCAAGCAGAAGCCCGCGCGTAAGCAAGGGCTCTCTTTAAAGCAGCTAAAGGACTTTTTTTCAAGCATACGACCCATCCCTCCCTCGGTCGGGCTTCCGCTTGAGAAAATCTCAAGCAGAAGCCCGCGCGTCAGCAAGGGCTTTCTTGTAAGCAGCTAAAGGACTTTCTATCAAGCATCTAAAGGCTTCCTTCGCATGAACCGAACCCTCCCTAACGGTCGGGCTTCTGCTTGTCAGACGGCGATGCGATGATAACCCGAATGCAGCACGTTCATTACCTGAACTGTCAAAACAATCATCACGCGGCGCCGCGCCTCCCTTGTCGGGCTGTGCACGCGTAACTTCAATTCCTTACAACGATCGATCATGTTTTCGAGCACGTGGTCGATCGTGTACTGGTGAACGCCGGTGCCTTCAGCAACGGCTTGACGAACTTCCCGGCGGACGCTGCGCAGAAAACTCGCCGCGCTCAGCCGTGTTTTGTAACGTGGATCGTCCGAGAAAATTCGATAGAGATCGCGATCGTAAACCGCGGGCCAGTCAAAATTGTATTTCTCGCGTTTGCGCCGGTAGTGCTCGCGCAGCGTCGTCCGTATTTCTGAAATTGGTTCTACTTTGGTGCGCGTGCGATTCCGTGGCTTGGTTCCCGCCAATTCCTTCATCAGGTCGTCGATGTATTCCAGCTTGTTCAGTGCCGGCCAACCTTTGTAGCGCCGCCGCCAGCGGGAGCGCGGCGTGATCCAAACGGCAAACGTCTCGGCGAAATCTTCCGCGGGATGAGCTTGCGCATACCACGCCGGCAGATGCAACACATACTTGCGGCTCTTCGGTTTGGGTTTATAAAAATCGGGATAGCGCTGCGCAAACGATCCGAACAGCTCACGCCATTGTCGCCTGAAGTGTAAGCGAAACGCCGTGTCGAGTGCGTGGCCGGCTTCGTGACGAAGGATTCGCATGCATTCGGTATCGGTGCCGCCTTCCACCTCGAGCATCTGCTTGCGTTCGAGTTTCATCAGGCGCGGATGGGCCAGATAAAAAGGAATGGCAATTCCGGGCACACCGTCAGGCGAGAACCATTCTTCGGAGAGCCAGACGTGCGGCTTGAACCGAATGCCGCGATCGTTTAGTTCACTATAAAGTCGCTTGATGTTTGGCTCGAAAAATGAGCCCTTGATTTTCAGCGCCAGATCGCAAATGCGTAGATCGAGCAGATGCTCGTCCGTCAGTCGATACCAGGGAAAGCGATAGCTCACGCCCGCGATCCCTTCGACACGGCGGCCCGGGTGATCTTGGAAAACCTTGGGAAGGGCGGCTTAGGCGTGGGAAAACACCAGATAAAGACGACGATCATCTGTGCGGGGAATAGAATCCGGGTTCAGAATCGACGGAGCGAGGTCATTGTAACGACGTTCGATAGGATGCGCTAGCAGGCCCTCTGCAGAGTGTGAAAGGCGCAACCTTTTGCTGGGACCGCGGGCGCGCCCGCCTCCGTGGAATACCACTCTGTCGAGACTGTTGGATTGAGCCGTGGGTCGAGTGAACCTCCTGCTTGAGGCGGCGAGGGCGCCCGCGGTCCCAGTAAGAGGTTGCTGTATTCAATCGAGATTCGGGGTACGGCTTGGAGTCAACTTCCGGGCATCACGCCGGTTTTTAGATAAGACGAGGGGCAGAGTTTTTCCAGCACGCATTCGGCGCACAGTGGGTTGCGCGCTTTGCAGATGGCGCGGCCATGGGCGATGAACAGGTGAGGGAAGATGACCCAATCCTTTTTCGGCACAATCGCGATCAAGTCCTGTTCGATCTTTTCTGCTGTCTTCTGGCTCGAAAGGCCAAGCCGATGAGAAAGTCGGGTGACGTGAGTATCAACCACCACACCCGCACTGATGCCAAACGCATTGCCTAAAACAACGTTCGCGGTCTTGCGGGCCACGCCCGGCAGTTCCAGTAGTTCGTCCATCGTGTGTGGTACTTTGCCGCCATACTGCTCAGTCAAAACTTTGGCGGTGCCCTGTATCGACGTCGTTTTATTGCGAAAGAAACCGGTGGTGCGAATGTCCTGTTGGAGTTCCTTCGGCGAAACCTGCAAATAGTCTTCGGGCTTGCGATACTTGCGAAAGAGATCCTGCGTGACAATGTTCACGCGCGCGTCGGTACATTGCGCCGAGAGGATCGTCGCAATCAACAACTCAAACGCATTCGAATGATTGAGCGAGCACTTCGCGTCTGGATAGGCGCGCTTCAGTAAACTAATTATCTTCCGCACTCTCTGTTTCAGTTCTGTAGTCATCGTCTCTTAACAATCAGGACGCCAGGAAATCAGAGATCAGAGGTCAGAGGTCAGAGGTCAGCCAAACTAAAACCCCAAGCTCAAAACAGCAAGTCTACCAGACTGCTGACCTCTGACTTCCGATCTCTGACCTCTCGGTACTTTATCTTCTTCCGTTGGCGATCTTCGCTGCTTCGGGCAAAGAGCGCAACCGCAGCATCGCGAGCACGCCAAGCAGTGGTCCGGGCGCCAGCATCGTAAAGGCGTATTGCCAACCAACTGCTCTTACAAAATAAGGTATCAGCTCGATCGAAATACTTGTCAGGAGAAACCCGAGACAAGTTTGCATCGTTAAAGCGGTACCGACGTATTGCGGATCGCCCAGCTCGGTTACGCACGCCGAAAACTGAGCAGAATCGGCCACGACGGTTGCTCCCCAGATCGCTGCAACGAAAAGTAATAGGAAAGGATTTCCTCCAAACACAAAACCAATCAGCAAACAGCAACTGCCGCTGATGCCCATGGCCCACGACGTGACCACCGTGCGGCCGACGCGATCCGCCACCAGCCCCGCCACTACACAGCCGACCGCACCACAGCCGATGACCAGAAACGACGCAACTTCAGCGGTAACTGGAGCTGCCTTCGAAGACAAAAAGCTCGCGCGAATCATAACCGGAATCCAAACCCACATCGCATAGAGCTCCCACATGTGACCGAAGTAGCCGAAGCTTGCGAGCCGCACGCCGCGATTCCTGAAAACTGCGATGGCCTGCGTCCAATCAAACCTGGCTTGCGGCCGCGCGTGTGGTCCATCGTTTACGAAAAGCAGCACGATGAGACCGCCGGTGATCGCGAGCAGCGAAATGAAGAAAATATTTTGACGCCAGTTGGTGCTGCCGAGCGCGTTAATCAGGTACGGCGAAGCTTTTCCGAGCGTTAGCGCGCCCACCAATACGCCGAGCGCCATCCCACGCGATCGCTGAAACCACGTCGCCATGATCTTCATGCCCGGCGGATAAACTCCCGCGAGAAACATTCCCGTCAGGAAGCGCAGGCCGATTCCGGTTTGCGCATTGTGGGCATAGGCGCCGAAGGCAGCGTTGGCGAGGGCTCCAGCGAGCGCCGAAACAGCGAAGAGATAACGAACACTGATCACGTCCGGCAAATTGAGAAACGCGCTCAACAACGTGCCGCAGACAAAGCCGAGTTGAATTGCAATCGTTAACCAGCCAACACTCGATTCACTCAGGTTCCACTCGAGGCGTAACGCCGGAACAACCGCGGCGGCGCTAAACCAAAGCGACATGCCCAGCAGTTCCGCTAAGGACAACAATACCAGCGCACGCCAGCGAGCAGACGATGGCGCCGGCGTTTTCAGATCGTTCGTTGCTGGTTGCTTGAGGACGCCCATGAATGAGCGCAGAGGATACTACAAAACGTAGGATGCGCATTCCTGCCTGTCCTCGTTTCAGTAGGCCCATGATAATAAAAGGAACAGCACACCTGAGATTTCTCATTTTCCATTTTTCATTTGTCATCGCAGGCGGCACTCTTGCCGATGAGAAATGGCGTTACGGCAGCAGCGGATCGTTTAGAAAGCGGACTTGTCCGCCTCGCGCGGCGGGGCACAAGTGCCCTATCTAAACAACGCGTATGCGGCGAGCGGAGAAAGTTTGTCCGATGGCAATGAAAAATGGAGAATCTGTTTCGGTTTTTCGGACGAGGTTGTCTCTTACGAACTCTTGAGGCTTAAGCAACCGCTACAACCCGTTCGTCGGAAACCGGTGCCGGCAACTGAAAAGCCTGCTTGCCGCGCTTATTCTCATACATGGAAAGATCAGCCATAGCCATCAGGTCTTCCGTCGATTGCATACCGTCGGGATCGAGCTGAGCCACGCCGATGCTGATCGAAAGTTTGTAAGGGACCAGTTTCAGGGCGTTGTAGTTTTCAAACTTCTGCTGCAGACGTGAGAGGAGTTTTTCCATACCACCATCCGGCTCAACTGCAGCCAACGCTGTAAACTCGTCGCCGCCGAAGCGGCCCAGCACGTCAGAAGAGCGAAAGGTTTCCTTCAACAGCTCGGCCGTTTTTATTAACGCGCGGTCACCTTCTTTGTGGCCGAATGAATCGTTGATTATTTTCAAACCGTCAAGATCGGCGTAGACAACTACCACGCCTTTATTAGTGCGATAAAGGGAATTGAGATGCTGCTGCGAAAACGCCAGAAAGCCGCGACGGTTGTAGAGTCCCGTCAGTTCGTCGGCCAGGGAAAGCGTATGAATGGCTGCCTCGGCGCGTTTGCGCTCGGTGATATCCTGGATCTGAAAGATAAAGTGAAGCGGTTGACTCTTTGCGTCGCGAACCAGCGAGACACTGCAAGCTACCCAGATATCATGTCCGAGTTTGTGAATGTAACGCTTCTCCAACTGGCAGGTGAGGATCTCGCCGGACAGCATGCGATAGATTTCTGCAAGATCGTTACCGAGATCGTCGCGGTGGGTAATCGCCTGAAAATCCGAGACCAGCATCTCGGCTTCAGAATAGCCGACGATTTCGCTGAGCGATCGGTTGACGCGCAGCCAATTGCCTTCAGGCGATACCAGCGCCATTCCAATCGCTGCGTAGTCGAATGCGTTGCGAAAATGTTCTTCGCTTTCGATGAGCGCCAGGCTGATTCGTTTTTGCTCGGCGATGTACTTGTTGAGTTCCGCGACGTGGAGCTTGGCCTGCGCTGCCTGCGCGGCTGACGTTTCCACGTTTGTGAGATAGGTTCGATAAGTAAAGTAAACGATGACAATGATCGGAGCCGTAGCAACAAAGGCGAAGAGTCCCAGGTCTTCACTCAAGCGGCCTACGATCGCCGCGCCAAAAGCACCGGCAAAGTAAGTCAAGGAAGTCCAGAGGAAGTTTGCGCGCCAACTTTCCCAGACACTTTGATTAGTTTTAAGTGCCACTCCCACCGCAATGGGCCCGGAGTTTAGTACGTATTGCAACAGTGCCATCACACACAGGCCGACGAAGAGGTTTGGTGTCAGGCCCTGACGCAGGCTGGTTCCGGGAAACGCGAAATAGAAAGTGGAAGCGGTGATGAAGGTCGACAGCGCCATCACTCCGGAGTTGAAAAAAAGCACGCTCGCCTTTTTGCTGAAACGTACGGAAGAACAAAACGCTTCCACAGCAGCAAGCACGACGGCGGCTTCAACTCCGAATAACAGTATCGCGAGAAATATGAACGTATCGGAAACGGCAATCTGACCGCGAGCTCCGGGAATCTTTATCGTCATCTGCGATCCGATAAGGACCGTGATCAAAGCGAGTGCTGCAAACTTCGATTCGAGGTGCATCAGGGGCAGGCGAGAGGCGCAGATCAGGGCGACAGCCGCACCCATGAGTGCAACCGAAAACATGTAACGGCTCCTGATCTTTTGTTTTTCCACCTTTGCGTTCCTAAACTCGCAGCTTTGAAGTCTTCGTCATCCTGGTTTGCGTCCGGGTTCGGTGAGTGCGGGGAATCCTATTAGACTTTCCCCTGCGAACTGACTTGGCAAGCG
>DASYMB010000382.1:0-7123 GCA_036009285.1 Pyrinomonadaceae bacterium
TGTAACGAATCTCCTTAATGCGGGGGGCAGGTCAGCGGCTAGCAATCAGCCGGCAGCAATCAGCACGCAGCAAACTATTGGGACCGCGGGCGGCTCGCCCGGTTTTCGCGGGGCAGGCATCTCGAGCCAAGGTTCCACCAAAAATCGCTCGATGCTTGGTGTTGATCGCAGACTGCCCACTGCGCACCGCCCACTGCCCACCGACTCATGGCATCGTATCGAATCCGACGTCAACGGCGAATGGAGTTACTACCTGATTCTCGATCAGTTTTTGAATTCATCTGCCGAGTCGAAACGCGCGGCGGCAGGCTGGGGCGGCGATCGTTATGCGCTTTACGAGGGACCAACGCCCGGCCAAGTTTTCCTCGCACAACTTTCCGTTTGGGATACGGAGAATGACGCGCGCGAGTTTCTCGATGCTTATGTGAAGCGCACTGCCTTGCGTTACCCCGGCGCAACAAGTTTGGATCTATCCAACTCAAGACTCGAAACTCGAAACTCGGAACCCAAGACTCAAGACATTTACTCCTGGCAAAGCAGCGAAGGCACGGTTGTCATAGAACTTCGCGGCCTCCGCGTGGTAATTCTCGAAGGTGTGCCCGAAGGCGCCGATTCCCAGGCGCTACTTAAGGCTGTCTGGTCATAACCAAACTACAGTATCGACTCCGGGTTCTCGTGCCCGTGTGGCGCAATAGCGAGAAAGACTTACCACAGAGTTACGGAGAACACAGAGGACGCACGGAGATCAGTGCTAACCAGGACGCTGTCAACTGGCTCAAGCTTTATTCGAAACATTGAAAGGTTGCGACTCACCGAGGGCCAGTTTTCCACGAGTGAACTCCTTGCCCTTTCGCGCGTTGCAGGTGTATAAGCTCAGTCCACCGATCTCAAACTTCCCGCGCTGACTGATGGCGGGTTTCTAACTCTCACTAATGGAGTGGCAACATGATCCTCAGTCCTTACACTCTCTCAACCAGACTCCTCGTCCCTTTTGCGTTGCTGGTCTTGTCTCCGCTCGTCTGCCAACCAAGATCAAAGACAATTACCGCCGACGAGCAATCCGTCCCCGTTTCACAGAAGTCAAACCTGGTCGTCAGCCACCCAAAGACCCCGACAAAAAGTATCCAGACTATTATTGTGAAAGGTAAAGACAAGAAGCAGTCGAAAGTGGGCGACATTCTCTCGAAGCTGGATCAACTGGGTCCTCTGATTTCAGCCGCAGCCTACAGCATGAGCGATTTTTCGGTGCAGGGTTTCGTGAAGGGTAAGTGGCCCATCGTCATTGTCTACGAATTAGAGGCAGACAGCACGGCGGAAATAACGATCAGCACTAACGAGGGGAAGGATAAATATCAGGTACTACTCCCGCCGACAGATGGTGACGAAGTGAAGCGGTATCTTCCAGAAACATTTGGTCAGAAACCGCAGCTTGGCTTGATTTCTTTCAAGGCTTTGAAGAATGGGCCAGAGCCGAGAAAGCCGGCGCGCTTTTTTCTCTATGGGCTGGGCGTGGGCGACAAGGCCGTGGGATCATTGGTCATTGTTCAGCTTCGGTTTCAGCCCCCCAGCATTCGTCCGAAGCTGAAGGAGAAAGCCTCCTATAGCTTTCGGTCTCTCTCCGACTTCAACAATGTTGCGGCCGAGGTCAGTCTCGCGGTTGCAGCCGACAACACCTCTCATCTACAACTCGTCTATAGCAAGGAGTTCAAAGATGGAGTCCGACGTGGCCAGGTGGTGACGGACGATTGGGATGGCAAGAATTCCAAAGGGCAGATTTCGGTGGGAACCCACCAATTCCATGTTCGTGCGTGGTCGGGCCTGAAGGACGGAGGCGCCTGGACGGTCGTTTCTGAGCGGCGCCTGGTAAAGGTTCAGAAGGAATAACATGTCGTTCATTCCCTTACTCGCTTTCCGGCAGCAGCGGCTGCTCCGCGCTGGAGTGGGGCTACTGGTGTTAGCCGCAGCGGCTTTCGCGTTGTATAAGTTGGCCCACGTGCAGCGTCCGGTGGATTTAGCGACTGCAGGAAAGTTCTCGCCCGCAACGATCAAGCTTGGTGAGCAGGAGTTGATCATCGAAGGGCCGGTAGTTGATCGCGAGGAGGGGCTGCTGTTCTCATGCGATAGCGGGCCCAGAGGAATTGTTCAGCTCAACTTTGACCGGGCGCGTTTGGACCAGCAAACGATCGAGCTGTTTGAGAGTTTGAACGTAAAGCTGCCGGCAACTTTCGCCCCCGTCGATTATCGGGCAGCCGAGGCTAAGAGTTCCTCCGCAGGTCACGAACCGTGCAGAACGCGAATAGAACTGCGAGTTGTTTCATCGGCCCCTGCCGAAATTCGCATCTCTCAACTCAGCGATCCTGGCTTTAACCGTCGACGCCAGCTTCAGATAACAGCAATCGGCGCGGAACTGAACGCAGATATGTTAACGCAGTCGCCGGGCGAGGATTCCTTCGCACCCGGTTGTCAGAAAATACTTAAAGTAGACAACGTAAGTCATTCCACTTCACTTGAAGTCACTGCCCTTGTCGCTGAAGACTCCACGGTCCATTTCACCTTCTTGCCGCTCGTGGCTGACTCGACACCATGGGGCGATGCGCAAGGCTCACTACCTCTCGATCTGGGAGGCGCGCCGAAGCTCAACGCGACTGATGCGCCGCCCTTCCAGGCGCGCGCCGTGAGCATCAGATCATTTGCCAGCGGCGCTCCCACGAACGCTCCACCTCTGCTTAGTGCGCGAAGCGAAGCCGGCGGCCCGCTTCTTACAATCTCCAGTTTGAAAATCTTCTCGGATCAGCTTCAAGTGAGCGTCGCCGGCAAAGGATCGTTGGCGATCGACGGTGTAGCTCAGACTGCCAATTTGTTGAAGCTCTTTCAGGAAAACCTAACTATTTCCGGGCTGCTGATAGCAGCTAACGGCGCGCTGCTGGCATGGGTGGCTCGCCTCGTTTTCCAGGCTCCACCAGCCTCACGTCCGCGCAAAGATGAGTAGTGGCCTAACTTCGTTTTCTGTGCGATCTCGGAGCCTCCGTGTCCTCTGTGGTAAATAAACGCTTAGTCAAATACTCACCACAGAGGCACAGAGGACACTGAAGGTGTACAGAGGATTTCAAATTAGGCACTACCGAAAACCATGAGTGTTCAACTCACTGCGAAAGACGTGTTAGAATTCGATCTCGGAAGCGGAAGTTTAAAAACCAGACAAAGCAATGAAACTACCAGGACTAACAGCAGTGATAGAGAAAGACGGCAGTTGGTAAGTTGCGACTTGCCCTGAGCTCGGTGTTGCGAGTCAGGGCCGCTCGTTTGAAGAGGCCGAGGCAATGGTTCAAGAGGCAGTTGAGCTTCTGCTTGAAGAGGCTGATGAGGCGGAGATCACACGTCGTTTGAATAGAGGCGTCAAGGTCAAGAAGCTGGAACTCGCGCATGCCTAAGCTGCGCATACTTTCTGCGAGTCAGGTCTGCGACATCCTCAAGAAAAACGGTTTTGTAAAAGTGCGACAGTCGGATAGTCATATCATCATGCGCAGAGAGTTCGCAGATAGAAGCATCACAGTCCCAGTCCCTAACCATTCGGAAATCGCCAGAGGCACACTCAAAAGCATCATCCAACAAGTGAGCTGCCAAAGTCAGAGTTCATGAGATGAAGCTTGA
This sequence comes from Pyrinomonadaceae bacterium, assembly GCA_036009285.1. GTDB lineage: Bacteria > Acidobacteriota > Blastocatellia > Pyrinomonadales > Pyrinomonadaceae > PSRF01. The sequence continues at coordinate 3,652 of DASYMB010000382.1, forward strand.
AAAGACATCCAGGGCCGAGGACAGACCGGCACCAAAGAAATCCCTATCACGTCTAAGAGAACTAACGGCCGAGTTGCAGGAACTCGAGGCGAAACTGCGTCTGGGAGGTGGGCCGGACAAGATTGAGAAGCAGCATAGCCAGGGTAAACTCACGGCGCGCGAACGCATCGCTCTACTCCTCGACCAGGATGCCTACGCTCAAGAGATCGGGTTGCTCGTCGCCTACGATCAATACGACGGCGGCGCACCGGGCGCTGGTGTGGTGACCGTAGTCGGACAGGTGGAGCATCGCGAAGTTGTTGTGGTAGCAAACGACGCCACGGTGAAGGCAGGTTCGTGGTGGCCGGAAACGATCAGGAAGATTCTGCGCGCGCAGGAGATCGCGATGCGCTCGCACGTCCCAATTATTTATCTCGTCGATTCCGCGGGGGTTAATCTGCCGTATCAGGGCGGCGTGTTTCCCGGCCAGTATGGCGCCTCGAGAATTTTCTATTACAACTCAATCATGCGGCGCTATTTGAAGATTCCTCAGATCTCGGCGGTGATGGGCCCTTGTATCGCCGGCGGCGCGTATCTGCCGGCGCTGTCGGATGTAATTGTGATGGTCGAAGGAACGTCCTTTATGGGCCTGGGTGGTGCGAACCTGGTTAAGGGCGCGACCGGACAGACCATTGATAACGAAACTCTCGGCGGCGCGCGCGCGCACAACGAACTCTCGGGCGTCGCACACTATCGCGTGAAGAACGACGAAGAGTGCATCGCAAAGATTCGTGAGTTTGTTTCGGAATTGCCGGTCAAACCTGCCAGCGTTGTGCCGATTCTTCCAGGCGCAGACGCGGCCCGACCCGCAGCCGATCTCTACGACATCATTCCTGAGGATCATAAGCAGCCGTACAATGCGCGTGAGCTCCTTGATTGTCTGCTGGACGGTGGACATCTCGATGAGTTCCAGGCTGATTACGCGAGGGAGATGATCACGGGACACGCGCGCATTCGCGGCATTCAAGTCGGTGTGATTGCTAACAACCGCGGCATGATTCGTCCCGCGGGCGGGGGTCCACCTCGCTTCGGCGGCATCATCTATACCGAGTCCGCCGAGAAGGTCGCCTACTTTATCGAGACGTGTAACCGGCGCTACACGCCGCTCGTGTTCATCCAGGACGTTTCCGGTTTTATGGTAGGTTCGGAAGCGGAACATTCGGGAATCATTCGTGCCGGTGCGCGATTCGTGGAAGCGATGGCGACTGCCCTGGTGCCGAAGATCGTTTTGACTGTGAACCATGCTTCCGGCGCCGGCTATTACGCGATGGCGGGGCAGGGTTTCGATCCCGATTTCATTTACACTTGGCCCACGGGGCGCATGGGCGTTATGGAGGGCGACTCGGCAGTGCAGGCTGTGTTCGGCAGTCAACTCGAAAAGTTGAAGCGCAACGATTTGAAGCCTGATGAGAAGCTCGAAGCGGAGATGGACCACGTGCGAGAGACTTACGACACGGAGCTTGATGCGAAGTATGCGGCGGCGCGCGGCTTTGTTGATGCGGTGATCATCCCCGAGTACACGCGCGACGCTTTGGAACTCTCGCTGCGCGCCAGCTTGAACTATAGCGGCGCGCATATCGGGCAGTTTGTACTGCCGCCGACGCTGGTGTAAGTCAGAACCACCTGCGTAAGCGGGTGGCAAACCGCTCAATATAGTTGAGCCAGTGTCGCGGTATTGGCCGCCCGCTTACGCAGGCGGTTCTGACATAGCGGTATGAAACAAAAGATTCGCATCGCGGCCGGTCAGGGTTTCTGGGGCGATCTCCCGGACGCGCCGGTGCGCCAAGTCGAAAGCGGCCCGATTGATTACCTGATGCTCGACTATCTGGCCGAGGTCACGATGTCGATCATGCAAAAGCAACGCTCGCGCGATCCGTCCGCGGGGTACGCGAAAGATTTCGTTCCGTTGATGAAGCGGATTCTGCCGACCTGCGTCGAGCGAAACATTCGCGTTACCGCCAATGCCGGCGGCGTAAACGTCGAGGGTTGCGCGACTGCGGTCAGCGAGGTCGCGCGTGAGCTTGGCCTTGGGGGTAAACTTCGCATCGGCATCGTTACCGGCGACGACATCATGGGGAAATTGGACGAACTCATGGCCCGGGGCGTCGAACTGCGCAACATGGATAACGGAGCCGCGCTGTCCACGGTTCGCGATCGAATTCAAAGTGCCAACGTTTACCTCGGCGCGGGCCCGATGCTGGAGGCGCTTAATCGCAACGCGCAAGTTGTGATTACTGGTCGAGCAACCGACACCGGTCTGACGCTGGCGCCGTTGATGCATGAGTTTGGCTGGGCCGCTGACGATTGGAACAGGATCGCCGCCGGAACTATCGCGGGCCATATTATCGAATGCGGCGCGCAGTGTTCCGGCGGAAACTGCCAATACGAGTGGCGCAGCATCCCCAATCTTGCGGACGTCGGGTTCCCGATAGTCGAAGCGAATCCCGATGGCACCTTTGTGATCACGAAACACGAAGGCACCGGCGGCTGGGTGATTATTCCTTCCGTAAAGGAGCAACTGGTTTATGAGATGGGCGATCCACACGAATACATCACGCCGGATTGTATTGCCGATTTCACCTCCGTGCGCCTCAAATATGAAGGCCGCGATCGCGTCCGCGTTTTCGGAATCGAGGGACGGCCGGCGACCGAGTTTTACAAAGTCTCGATCAGCTATTCCGCCGGATACAAAGCAGTCGGCACGCTCGTTTACTCGTGGCCGGAGGCCTATGACAAAGCACAAGCTGCCGACAGAATACTGCGAACGCGACTGGATCGGCTCGGGTTGAAGTTTGATGAGATCCTGACGGAGTTTGTCGGCGCCAACGCGACGCATGGGCCACTTGCCGGCAAACCGTCTCCTGATTTGCCTGAGGTTCAATTGCGGGTCGGGGTGCGTAGCGAAGATCGGAACGCGGTCGAGCGATTCACGAAAGAGATTGCGCCGTTAGTGTTGACTGGACCTCCGGGCGTAACCGGTTTTGCGGGCGGAAGGCCAAAGGTTGAAGAGATCGTTGCTTACTGGCCGGCGCTGATTCCGAAGCAGGAGATCAGCGCGGTCGTAGATGTTATTGAAGTGTAGGAGTCAGAAGGGAGATTTTCCAGATATCATTTTTCATTTCTCATTTGTCATTTGTCATTGGCAGCGGGAGTTCAGCATTTGGGTGGACACTTGGAATTAGCGAAAGATCCCCGATGAAAAATGAAAAATGAGAAATGATATGTGGAAAATCTGATTCTTGGTTTGAAGTCATAAGATAGAGTCTGCCCACAAATGAAGCTGCAACTTGTAAAACTCGCGCACGCCCGCTCGGGTGATAAAGGCGACACCGCCAACATTGGTCTGATCGCCTTGCGCGATGAGATTTATCCGATCCTGGTTCGTGAAGTAACCGCGGCGCGTGTGAAGCAGCACTTCAAGGGAATCTGCAAG
>DASYMB010000383.1:0-3943 GCA_036009285.1 Pyrinomonadaceae bacterium
GCAGTCAAACCGGGCCATCCCGCCTATCATCGTTGGTGAACCGTAACGCAAACTGTTAGTTTGCGGACCGCGCGCGACAAGCTAGTGTAGTTTGTTAACACTTTTCCGAATCCGCGGTCATCTGCGTTCATCCGCGGCTCAAATCAATTTGCTTACTCAATTCTTCGACAGGTATCATTCGCTGCTCATAAGCTCGCAGCAAAAGTTTCTCAAAAGGACGCTCATGATAGATCTACTTCATCGTCCCCGCCGGCTAAGGAGAACTGCCAACCTTCGCGTGCTGGTCCGCGAAACGCGACTCGCTCCGGAGGATTTCATACTCCCGTTGTTTGCCTGTGCCGGCGAAAAGGTTCGGCGGGAGATTCCCTCGATGCCGGGCGTCCACAATCTTTCGGTTGATGAAATCGTGAAGGAAGCTGCCGGGGCTTTGTCGATTGGGGTCAAGGGGATAATTCTGTTTGGCCTTCCGGAGAGCAAAGATGAATTCGGCTCCGGCGCCTACCACGAAAAAGGAATTGTTCAGCAGGCGGTGCGTGCCGTGCGCGAGTCCTCGCCCGAGCTTGTGATCATGACAGACACATGTCTTTGCGAGTACACCTCGCATGGCCATTGCGGCGTGGTGCGCGATGGCGAAGTCTTAAACGATCCATCGTTGGAACTATTGGCCCGCACTGCGCTCAGCCAGGCTGAGGCTGGTGCGGACGTAGTCGCGCCCTCGGCGATGATGGACGGACAGGTAGGTGCGATTCGCGAAGCGCTCGACGAGGCAGGGTTTGAGCAGGTTGCGATCATGGCCTATGCGGTGAAGTATGCGTCGGGTTTTTATGGTCCATTTCGTGAGGCGGCTGACAGCGCGCCGGCTTTCGGCGATCGTCGCGCGTATCAGATGGACGCCGCGAACGCGCGCGAGGCCATGCTTGAAGCCGAGCTTGATTTTGCCGAGGGCGCGGACATACTGATGGTGAAACCGGCGACCTGTTATCTCGACATCCTGAAAACACTGCGCGAACAATTTGACTTGCCGATGGCCGCGTATCACGTCTCCGGCGAGTATGCGATGATCAAAGCTGCGGCTGCAAACGGTTGGATCGATGAGCAGCGCGTGATGATGGAAACGCTGACCAGCATCAAACGCGCCGGCGCGGATATTATTCTGACGTACTACGCGCGCGAGGCGATTAAGTTGCTCAGTCAACGCCCGGAGCCGTAGCAATCAGGTATGGCGGACGGAAGAAGAATTAGAAAATAGATCGGACTATTGGTTAACACCATCGCTGGAGAGCAACTTTTGGAGTGCGCTGACCTGTCAGAGCTTTTTCCCAGGGCGGCTTGACGCCCAGTCTTTGCCGGACTCTTGCAAACCAAAGCCGCGACAGGTCGCGAACGACCAAAGCGGTGACAGGTCACCGCACTCCAAAGCTGACCAAATCTAATGCGCGTATTCCCCCAGCTAAATCGCAGAAGCAAAAAACAGTGGGGCCTGGCGCTGGCCCTGCTTTTGTTTGGCGTAACTTTGGAAGCAGAGGCACAGTCGGGGCGTCGCGCGACTAAACCTTCATCGCCGGCGACATCCACTCCACCGGCGCCAATCGTTACCACTGAAAAACCTGAAACGGAGAAACCGTTGGCGGCGGGTCAACTGCCGTCTAAGGTGCGGCTGCTGGTTGCCAGGCAGCCAACCTCGAAGCATCTCCTCTCCGAAGACCAAATTTTCGCCAGCTTCGTCAAACAACTGAATCGGTATGAAAATATCGAGGCCAGTTCAATTGGAGACACGAAAGAGGGACAGGCTGTTGAGCGCGCGAAAGCTGAGACCGAGGCGTTTGTTATTCTGTTGAAGTTTGACATCGATAGTTTTCAAAGCGGGACTATCATCATGAATTCGCAGGACCTCGAGATTGAGTACTCCGTGCTTGCTCCACGGTCGGGAAAACGGCAGACGAAGGGCAAGGTCTACTTCCAGGGAATCGGCGGCGGCAGAATGCGAAAGAGCGACTGGCCCAACGGTACGCCGATCCGGATAACGCCCGACGCGGCTGGAATGGAAGCAGCGGATGGTTTGTATTTTTGGTTGAAACTCGCCGCGATGAAGTAGGGGCACGGGCTTGTCCCGGCCCGCGTTCCGGGGTAAACCATCAGACGGGCAGGGACAAGCCCGTGCCCCTACGATACAAGTTCGTCGAGGGCGCTGCCCAGTCGATCGAGCCCGGCTACGAACGTTTCAGAATCGCCACCCATACCGATGCGAAAATGAGCGGGCATCTCAAAAAAACTTCCCGGGACTACCGACGTTTCATACTTTTCTCTCAGCAGATCGCAGAGCCTTTCCGTTGTCCGATGTTTCACTCTTGGAAACATGATTGAGCCAAACGCCGGCCGCACTGCCTCCAGATCATCCCGGCCATCGAGGAACTGGTTCAACATTTGCCGATGTTTGTCGAGTCGGGTTTGAGCGCGTCGCGCAATCGCCGGCAGTTGCTTCAGCGCCACCACGCTCAGGCGTTCGCCGGCATGCACCGGCGTGGCGGCAAAGAGATCGTTCAGCAACCAGATGCGTTTGGCGAGCTCCAACTCGGCGATGATCCATCCGCAACGAAGTCCTCCCAAACCAAACGCCTTAGTCAGGCTGCTGGTAACGATGAATTGGTTTCCTAAGTGGAAAGAGGTTTGCGGCGGCTCAGCGAAGAGCATCTCGAGATAGACTTCATCAACCAGCACGCGCGCGTTTCGGCTACTCGCCAACTCGCCAACTTGCTTCATTATCTGATGGTCCGTTTGAACTCCGGTCGGATTGTGAAAGTTGGTAATGACAATTAGTCGCGTGCGCGGACTCATCTGCCGCTCGATCTCGGCCGGCGAGATGCGAAACCCATCCTCGAAGCGGCGTTGGAAACGTTTCACTCGAGCGCCGAGATAGTGGGCCAGGGCCAGCAGCGGTTCGTAAGCCGGACTCTCAAGCAGGATCTCGTCGCCGGGGTTTATCAGCGCGGCCATGGCGAGATGGTTGGCGAATGAAGTTCCGGCTGTCGTCACTACCGAGGAACGATCAACCCCATACCTGTCAGCGATCGCGGTTAACAGTGGCGGGTAACCATACCCGCCTTCTCCGTTAATCTCGAGTTCGTCGAGCGAAACCTGCAGGTCCTGTAACTTCAGATTTTCGAGACCGCTGGTGGCGAGATTGAAGCGCGCGCGCGAACGCGTTTTGGCCCAATGCATGTACTCGGAGGCGTTCGCCTCGCGTCTCTCATTCTGTGTAGCGCTCATTTCGTGTTTCTCCAACGCCAGAAAAAGAAAGCGGGAATTCCCGCGATCAGAATTACCAGCCCAATCAAAGTATTTTGCGGATAGCGGTAGACAGTATTGATCACGACCAGCCAACAGACCGCTACAAACAGCGCCGTCGTGAAAGGATGACCGGGAACCCTTGTGATCCGCGGGGCAGTAATCCCACCGTTAGGGAGGGCCGCTGCTCTCCGGCGAAAGACGAAGATGCATAGTGCGGTAGCGCCAAAGAATATGAAATCGACAGACACCACATAATTGAGTATCTCTTCGTAACGACCGGAAAGCGCGATTACGATCGCGAGTAGTCCCTGAATAACGATCGCGAGAATAGGAACGTGTGTCTTCGGATGCAACTTCCCGACACTCTTAAAGAACAACCCGTCCTCGGCCATCGCGAAATAGACACGCGGCGCCGTCAACATTCCCTGGCTGAGGAATCCGAGGGTGGAAATTGCAATGCCGGCGGCAATCAACCGCGCGCCCGCTGGACCAAGCGCGAGTCGCATCACATCCGAGGCCGGTGTCGTAGTGTTGGCAAGACCTGAAACTCCAAGCACGCGAACGCAGACAAAGTTTACCGCCAGGTAAAGAACCACTACACCAGTCACGCCTATGATCAGTGCGCGCGGAAGATTCTTTCGCGGCTCGCGTATCT
>DASYMB010000384.1:0-4409 GCA_036009285.1 Pyrinomonadaceae bacterium
CGGGAAGAAATTGAACTGATGCAGGCTGAGACCACGATCTGCTTGAACTGTCCCGCGTGTCTGCCTGAAGCCAGTGAAGGTGGCGGTTCGGCTAGTGAAGGCGAAGCGGTCGGCTGCCTGGGCCGGATCACTTATCCAATCGAAGCGCAGTTTGAAAAGTTTCTTGCCGACCGCGTGCAGCTCGCACTCGACACCATCGACAGCGAAGATCAACCCCGTCTCCTGCGCATACTCATCGATGCCGAGTCGCCTTTCGACGGCGAGGCGACAAAGGAACTGCGTCGCGTGACAACTCCGGAGGGTTTGCGCTTTTTTGAGTTGCGCCTGCCGATCCGTTTGTCGCGAGCAGCAGCGCGACTGACCACCGACAACGTTTTCGATCTGCTCGCCGGGTTCCGTTCCGACGACAACGAGCAGACTAGCTACGTTCGCGAGCTTCCGTTTCAAGCCACCGCCGACTATTACGATTTCCTGGACCTCATTCTGCGCAACGATTTAAGCCAGTCAGAGATTAAGCGTCTCACCGTACGCGGCAAAAACTATTCACAGTTTCTCCGCTTGCTTGCAGCAATCGAGCGCGCGGAAGCACTGCACACGCGCGTGCTGCTGGACTAGGCCCGAACCTTTCGAGAGCCACTATGCGGCTGTGCCATCTGATGTGCGGTGGCGGCTCCGCCCCACCGAAAATTGCTACTAAAGTCTGGGGGCTACGCCCTCAACCTTGGAGCCCAGCGAATAGCGAACGCATCGGAAGGTCAGAGACCTTCCGCACCTCAGGCGGCAAGCCGCGAAGATAGTCGCTTTACAAATTCTCTAGCCAGCTTCAGTTAACACTGATTTAATGTTGCGTTCACCTGGCCTTAAGATGATGGCTTCATTCTCCTGAGTTCCGAGTGGATTCGCAACTAACTTCTTCACAAAAGGATGATGAATCATGTCTAAACGATTCGATCCAAATAATCGCCACCCTTCCTTTATTTCCCTTCTCGCGCTTTCGTTTTGTGCGCTGAGCGCCTCCAGCGTTTGCGGGCAAACGGTCGCGCTACCAAACGCCCGACTGGGACATGCCATCGCGACGGGGCCCTCGAAAAAGATTGCAGAACCGCCCACTGGCAACAAGAAAGCGGAGACGACTGAAGAGAAACTCAGTGCGCTCGAGCAAATGCTGGAGCAACAGAGTGAACGACTTACTCAGTTGCAGCAAACGATCGCCGAGCAACAGGAGACGATTCGCTTGCTTGCCAACAAAGTCAACGCGGCGCCCGTTGCGCCGTTGGAAGTTGCGGCAGTGTCTACACAGGCCGCGCCAAAGTCGGCCCAGCCTGCGGCGATCGAGGATCGCCTGAAGAAGGTTGAGGGACGTGTGTCGGAGCTCGGTGCGATCAAATTCAGCGGCGACATACGACTGCGCGCGGAATCTTTTTTTGGACTGTCGAACAGTCTCACCAACGGCGATAATCCCGCCGTGCTCGGCAACGATCTGAGTTCGCGTCACCGCATGCGCCTGCGCGCGCGTTTACAAATGCGAGGTTCGATTAACGACGAGTTTGACTGGGGACTGCGCCTCGCTACCGGCAGCTTCGCAGACAACATCTCCACCAACCAAACGCTGACGGATTTTTTCAACCGCAAACCTTTCGCGCTCGATCAGGCTTTCGTTACCTACAAGCCGAAGCGCGCGCCGGGCCTGCGGCTGCAGGGTGGCAAGTTTGAACCGCCGTGGACTTACACGGAGATGACTCTCGACAACGATGTGATGGTTGAAGGGTTCAATGAATCGTATACGCGCGCTTTCAGGAAATCGAACCTGAAGGACCTCACCTTCGTCGCCTGGCAACTGCCTTTCCTCGAACGTAACTCCGCCTTTGTGCGCAACAGCAACGGCACGGTGAATATCGATCAGTCGCGCCGGGGCGGCCGCGACCTCGCGCTGTATGGCGGCCAGTTGCGCGCGCGAATCGAGCCGAACGCCAAAGTAGCCTTCAATCTTTCGGTAGCGGATCTCTATTTTTCGGGCACGCAGTTCATTTCACCGGTACAGGTTTTCGGAAACCAGTTGCTGCTTCCGGTAACCTTCACCATTCCCGCTAACGGCACCACACCGGCACAAACTATCACCACGCAGGTTTCTATCTCACGCGATCTGTTAGTCGCCGGCAACGCCGGTCTGGGCCTGACCAACGCCAGCAACAACGCCACTAATCGCGATGGGCGTCTCGCCTCAGGCTACAATCTCGTCGACATGCTGGCGCGGCTGGATCTGAAACACAGCAAACGCTGGCCCGTCACGCTCCTCTTTGATTTTGTTACGAACACGCAGACGCACGACGTCGTAACGGCGGGCCCGGGCGGCGCCGATTTGCTTTTACGCAATAACGAGAAGCACGGCTACCTCGGTGAGGTTCAAGTGGGCTCGACGAAAGCCCGCGGCGACATGCTGTTTGTCTACGACTTCCTGCGTATTCAAAAAGATGCGGTGCTCACGCCTTTCAATTGGTCTGACATAACGCAACAGTCTGATATGCGCGGCCATCGTTTCACCTTTTCGTACGCTGCGGACCCACGCGTCACGTTAACCGCAACGGGCATCATCACCGAACGGCCCAACGGGTTGCTTGGCCCGTTTGCCGCAACGCCGCCAGGCTCGTCGAATCGTTCCACCTTCCGTATGCAGTTCGACACGGTGCTGAAGTTTTAGTCAGAACCGCCTGCGGTAGCGGGTGGGCCCTGACCGTTGCCCGCCCGCTAGCCCGGACGATTGCCCGCCCGCTACCGCAGGCGGTTCTGACAGGGCGTTGTGTTAGTCTGTCGACCAAAGTGGTGACACAGGTCGACAAGCGGGCGAGCAGAATCAGCAACCGCGCGCGCAAGATGCGAACGCGCGTGCGTGACACTCGCCGCGAGATCGAGCGCATCGCCAAAACGCCCACACTCGGCGGACTCTTCCTTTCATTCTTAAAGATCGGCACGATCGGTTTCGGCGGCGGCCTGGCCGTAATCGCGCAAATCAGAACGCTCGCGGTGCAGCAGCGGCGCTGGCTCACGGATCAGGAGTTTGCCTCCGGCTTTGCCCTTGCGCAAACTTTGCCCGGCACCGCTGCCGGGAATGTTGCTACCTATGTTGGGCTCAAGCTGCGCGGCTGGCGCGGCGCGGGGGTCTCGATCTCGGGCTTCATTCTGCCCTCGATGCTGATGATGATCGTGCTGGCGATTCTCTATCGCCACCTGCGATACCTGCCCGATACCGATCGTCTCTTTAGTGGATTAAACGCGGCCGTGGTCGCACTGATAATCGTGACGGCCTGGCGCATGGGGCGCAACACGCTGGTCAAGCCATGGCAATGGTTACTAGCTGTCTTCGCCTGCATCGTAGTCGCGTTTTTCAGTGCCACCGTGATCGAAGTTGTGCTGGCTGCGGGTTTGATCGGCATCTTCATCGATTCTTTTGCCGAGAAGCAGTTGCATAAACTGGGACAACTCCACGGTGTCGCCTCGCGTCGCAAACGCATTGCGGCCCGCGTGACGCTGCAGAGAAGACGACGTCGCATTCGCGATACTCATTTCGTCGGGGGTTATCTAACGCGAGCTATAGCAGAGGAGCGCGTGCGACGCGCCGCATTGGTAACTCAGAAGGAACTGACCGCAGAAGAACCGCTTGCTGAAGAACCCACTACTCACGCGGTCCAACCGACACGCGATGCCGCGCCGGAGGATCACGAAGTTCACGAAATTCACGAGGTTCCCGGGCCTCCGAAAAAGACAACCGGGGCCTTCGTCAGCTTCGGAGCCTCGATGCCGATTCTCGCGAAGGTCGCATTGCTGTTGACTCTCTCAACCATCTTTTTGCGCATCGGATCGATAACGTTTGGCGGTGGCTTCGTCATGATTCCGCTGATTGAAGCGGAGGTAGTAGATTCTCATCACTGGCTAACGCACCAGGAATTTGTCGACGCTACCGCGCTCGGCCAAATTACCCCGGGGCCGGTGCTCATTACCGCAACGTTCATCGGCTATCGCACGGCGGGAACACTCGGCGCACTCGTGGCGACGATCAGCATTTTTCTGCCGTCCTTTCTGATGATGGTAGTTGCGGGATCGTCACTCGCACGTTTCCACACCAACAAGATAGTGCAATCGTTTTTGAAGGGGGTCACGCCGGCGGTGGTTGGATTGCTGGTCGCGGCCGGCATCAGCATCGGGCGCGCCGGCATTCATAGTTGGGAGGGAATGCTGATCGCGGTTGTAGCCGGCTTGGTCCTGATACGATTCCGGCCGAATGCGATCTGGGTGATCCTCGGCGCGGGAGTGGTTAGTTTCGTCATCGGCCTCTTCTTCGGCGCCTGAATTAAATTAGCCGCAGATTTACGCGGATAAACGCGAATCAGAATAATAGACAGGTGTAAAGCAAA
>DASYMB010000385.1:0-10563 GCA_036009285.1 Pyrinomonadaceae bacterium
CGGTGACGAGATCTTTCTTAAACTCCTCGACGTCGCTTGCCGGGCCTTCAGCAACTACCTCCACCGTTCCGTCCGGACAGTTGCGCACCTGACCAAGCACCTGATGCTGGGCCGCGGCGCGTTGTGCAAAGAAACGATAACCTACTCCCTGGACGTCGCCCCGGATCAAAAACTTCCGCGCTACCCTTGCTGTCATTGTTAGTGAAACTTGTTCGTTAGCGTTCAGCTCTTGCGAGTTTTGTCAGAACCACCAGCGGTAGCGGGTGGGCACTTGACTCGATCCGAAATCGGTCCGCCCGCTACCGCAGGCGGTTCTGACAAGATCGGCTCACTTGCACTTGAAAACTCTTCCCGCACTGCCACGCTTCAGAGTATACGTCTGGATAACTTCGTCACTGTCCGCATACTTAACCGCCAGCGTCATCGTGTCGCCTTTGATCGAACCCGAATAGATCGCCGGACGGCCGTTAGATTCTTCATCCATTCGAATGGGTCCGCCATGCTCGCGTTTGTAAGTCCCGCGCCAGTTGAAGCGACCTTTGCTGTCCACCGTGAATGGGCCGTCTATCGTGCCATGAGCACAATCATAATCGATCGTGGCCGCACGTTGTCCGACCTCGACTCTGATATGCGGACCGCCCCAGGTACCGGTTGATAAGCGTTGCATTTTTCGCGGCCGCGCCGCAGCCGAAACAGTAATCAGCAAAACCAGGCTGACAACAACACAAAGTCTATTTGAATTTTTCGAAAACATGATACCCCTCTTGCTGTCGTAACGAGAGCCTTCAAACTCAGGCCGCGCAATCTTCCAGGCCCAACCAATAACGTCAGACTTCTCACTGTAAAGATCATTGTAGCGAACAGCTCGCATGAATGCCCAGCAGACAGCCGTGCTGGTGCTGGGTCAGTTTGCCAGTGCTCTCATTCACACGGTGGCTTTAGCCGGTGTGATGACCGGGCAAGATACCGGTAACCGTTTCTAAACCGTTTTCATTACACGGTTACTTACTCGGCTAAAGCCACGGTGTGAATTAGAAAGAAGCCACGCAGCCACTCCGGATTGGTCGCTTCCATTTCGCGAAGCGAACCTAAACTGAGCAACTTTCAGCCGGTCCCATCCACCTGGGTTCCTTTACACGCTTACGACGCGCGCGCCGCTTGGGATGGCATAGACCCGGCGCATCCCGAGAATAAGGTCCACGTGGAAGCTGCGGCTTTTCGCGGCAAGCTTACATATTTCGAGACGGTCTATCCCTGGGATCAGCCCTTGAGACAGGAGCAGACTGAAGAGAGCGGAAGCAGCCGGGCGCTGACGTTTCTTCTCATTGCGGTGTTCCTGGTGGCGTTAATCGGCAGCGCACTGCTGGCGCGCAAAAATGTGCGACTAGGACGCGGAGATCGACGCGGTGCAGCTCGCATCGCGGTTTTTTATCTTTCAATTCGAATGCTGGTCTGGCTTTTCGTTGAGCACCATAACGGATTGCCGGGCCGCGAGTTCACACTTTTCTTTCTCCACTTGTCCGACGCGGTCTTTACTTCATTTTTCCTTTGGCTGCTCTACGTAGCGCTCGATCCTTACGTTCGCCGTCGCTGGCCCCACCGGATCATTTCGTGGACCCGCTTGCTTGCGGGCGGCTACCGCGATCCGCTCGTCGGTCGCGATATATTGATCGGCGCAGTGTTCGGTGTCGGCATGATGCTTCTCACCATTCTGGTAGACGCAAGTCCGCACTTGCTGGGAAGGACTGCCCAGATTCATATACATCCGGGCGTAACCAGCCTTGGCGTGCATCTGTTTTTCGAAAAGTTTGCGGTACAGGTCACGGCCGGATTATTCCAGTCGTTCTTCGCGCTGTTCCTGCTGCTTCTTTTCGTTATTGTGCTGCGTCGTGAACGCTGGGGCTGATTGCGCTTTGGCTAATCATAACTGCCTTCAACATGCTGGTAACACAAAAGCCACTGGCGATGTTGCCGTTGGCAAGTTTGGCTGCGTTGCTATTTGTTTTAGTCCTTTACCGCTACGGTCTGTTGGCGACGATCTCCGCTCTCTTCGTCGCCCATCTCCTGATCTTTTACCCAATGACAACGGAGCTCACTGCGTGGTATGCGACTGACTTTGTCATCGCGCTCGTCGTCTGCATAGCGCTCGCTGCTTACGGCTTTTATGTTTCCCTCGCAGGCCAACCGCTGTTTGCCGGAAGATTCTTAGAAGACTGAACCTTCGCCGCGCATCGCCTACAGCCGATTGCCTTCCGCTAACTGCTGCCTGTCTCCTGCCGCCTGGTTTGACTCTATTCAGCCTAATCAGCCGAGCGCCCTTGTTTCCTGCCTATGGTTTTGTGGTAATCTTCTCTTGTACCTGCCCCGTTATCTCACTTGATTCCTGATTCAGAGTTCTGACTGTGAGGTAACCATGAGTCCTGCCAAAGCAAGAGCTATCGCCACCGCCCCACTTCCAGCGACGTCGCCACGAGCGACAGCTACCATCCTGGTAATAGAAGACTACACCGACACGCGCGAGTTGCTGGCTACGCTGCTGCAACGAAGAGGCTACAACGTCATCGAAGCTGAAGACGGTGTCGAGGGACTACTCAAGGCCGGTTGGATGTATCCCGATCTCATCATCATGGATTTGTCGTTGCCGGAGATGGACGGAGTGGAGGCAGCGCGCCGCATTCATGCCCAGGCCAAACTCTCCCAGATCCCGATCTTCGTCGTTAGCGCCTATCTGACGGAAGCCGTCAAAGCAGACGCGCGCGCCGCCGGCTGCATCGAGATATTTTCCAAACCTTTCGACGCCGAGGCGCTCCTCGAACGAATTACATCAGCCCTTAGCGAGTACTGATGCAGTTTGCTTGGCGCACCTTTCAGTGACGACTGTCAGAACCACCTGGCGGTAGCGGGTGGCCTGGTTTAGTCTTTTAACGGCGCAGTCGACTTCTGAGAAGGCCCACCCGCTACCGCAGGTGGTTCTGACAAATCGCTACCTCCGCCCGTTTTAACCACGAAAAAATAACAGGTTTCTATAGAAGAAATCGGGGAATCGGACTATCTTTAAGTAAATAGGTGTGTCTGGTGAGCAGTTAGCAGTAAATAGTAAGACGCAGTAAGCGGTAAGAAGTGGGCGAGTATCCCAACGTCTGGCATTGGATAGTTTTTATTTCAAGGAGGGTGTGACAAGGCGTGTCTTCACCAAAAACGAAACCCCGGTCATCCGTGAACCAACAAGTCAAAGCACGACTCAGCGCGGTAAGAGATTTCCTTTCGGGCCGCTCGGCTGAAGCGAAACTCGCCGGCGCTAACGACCAGGCCACGCGAGAAGTCGTCGGCGCGGAGCTTCTGTCGGCAATGTCTGGGCGCAACGCTGACGATGCGTCTCGCGAGACCACCGGCAAGCCAGCAAGCGTTGACATCGACACACAAGAGATCCCGCGCCTCGATGCTGCCGGCGATATTCCCGAAGTTTCAAAAAACGAAAACGACGAAGAACAAATTCCCCAATCCGCAACCGGATCAACTTCAGTTGAAACGGAACTCTCCGAAAACTTGAAGGAGCAGGAACAAGAACGCGCCCGGATGCTTTTCATGGACCATGGATACTTTGACGAAGCGGTGCAAAATCTGCGCGCTGCGAAGTCTCCCGCTGACCGCGCCAGCGCCGCTCGCGCTTTGGGACTATTCGGCAGCCCGCGCGGAACTGCTCATTTAATTGCCGCAATGTTCGATGAGGATCCGGAAGTTTGTAGTGCAGCAGAGGAAGCACTCGGTCGAATCGGCGATCCCGTGGCCCAGGCTTCCCTCGCCGCCGCATTGAACAACGAAGCAGAAAACGTGGCGGAGACTACAGGGGAGAACGAAGGCGCAGCAAGCCAGATCGACGCCGGCGCTTCCCAGACGAACCTGATGCCGGCGCAAATTGAACCAGGGGAAGTGGAGTCGCTGAATTTAGCCGGCGAAGAGTTGGAAGTTTCGCAAGCGGTTGCCACTGCCGATGGCGCTACCGATGCGCTCGGCTCCATCGCTACCGAAGAAGAAAATCAACTGCTTCAGGAAGAACAAGCCATCCGGGATACGTTGGAGGAACTGGGGCGTCAGGTAGTCGAAACTATCGCGGCACTTAAAGAGGCGGAGAACGAAGTTCGTTGGCGAATTGAGCGAGAGGGCCAGTTAAGGGCTGAAGCGGCAGAAAAGTTTCGTGAAGAAGCGGAACTGCGGAAGCAGGCGGATGAAGAAGCTGAGGAGCGCCGGGTTCGCGAGCGAGAGGCGGTGGCGGTGGAGCAAGCCGCTCGTGTCAAGGCTGAGTCGGAGGGACGGCATTACGCAGACGAACAGACGAGCCTGCGCTTAAAGGCCGCCGGTCTTCGGTTAAGCGCTGAAGAAATTGGGCGACGAAGACTCGAAATCGAGACCGAGCGCCACGAAGCCGCGCAAGCTGCTCGCCAGGCTGAAGCCACGCGCGCGCGCGACGAATCCAAAGCGCGACACGAGGCGGAGTTGAAACGCTTGCGCAGTGAAGAAGAAGCTTTGTTGCTGGCGACTAATGAGGTTGCGCTGCAGCAGGCTCAGCTCAAAGCCGCGCGCGAGAAGGCCGCGAGTGAAACGGAACGGTTGAAGAAAGAACAGGCGGCCGTGGAAGCGGCTCAACGTGCAGAGGCAGACCGTCTGCGAAGCGAAGCCGAAGAGAGGAACCGCCAGGCGGAAGAGCAACTGCGTGTGCAACTGGAAGCGCTGCGCCACGCCGATGAAGAGGTCGACGCGCGTCGCGCTGAAGTTGAGGCTGCGCGCGCGAAGGCTGACACGGAAGCCGAACGACTCGTAGAGGCGCATGCACGAATGCGAGCGGCCGAGGAAGCTCGCGCACAGGCCGAAGTCGAGCGTTCGCAACTCGAAGCGGAAATCAACCTGCAAGTGGAAACACAACGCCGACTGCTTGAGGAAACTCGCCGCCGTGGTGAGGAGGAGCACGAGCGTATGCAGGAAGAGACGCGGCGTCAGGCTGAAGCGGAAAAACACCGCCTTGCCGAGCTCGAGGTAATGAAGGCGAGGGCCGAAGTTGAGTCTACGCAACGAGCCGAGAAGGAGCAGCAGATTCTCAGTCAGATCGATAGTCTGCGAATTTCCGATGCGGAGACGCGGCGGCGAATTGAGGATGCGGAGGTGCGTCGTCGCTCGGCGGAAGATGCCTACCGCCTGGTGGCGGAGAAGGTCCAGCGCGTGGAAGCAGAGGCCCACGCTCGCGCAAAAGAAGAAGAACGGATCTTGACAAAGCTGGAGGCAGAGCGACGCACGGTAGCACTGGAGGCGCAATCGAGGGCTGAGCAGGAGAAGCGTATTAAGGAAGAGATCGAAATGTTCCGTCGGCTTGAAGAGCAGGAGCGGCCCAGAATCGAGGAGGCAACTCTGCAGCTCGCGGCCGCCGCAGCTCGCTTGGAGGAACGAAAAGATCGCCTTCGGGAAAATGAAGAAGATCGGCTCTTAGTGGAAGACAGATTCAATAGGGTCGACGAGCAGCGGGAGATTTCGACGGAACCGGCCCGCCAAATTACGCGACCTGAAGGTGGAATCGAAACGGCGGGTGCAAACGAGCGCACTAGCGCCATGGGCGCTGCTTCGATTGCGGATGAAGACATTCTCCCCCGTAACGAGATCGACGGCTCGGCGGTAACACCGGCCATTGCTAATTTTCTCAGCAGCGTCGATCCCTACAAACGCGCCGCCGCAGTCGCTGAGTTGGCGCGATCAGGTGGGCCGGATGCTTTCAGTCAGATCGTCGACAGTTTTGACGACTCTTCACCGCACGTTCGAAATGCCGCCGCGCGCGCGCTTCGCAAACTCGAGCCGGATCGAACTGTCGACTTGTTTAATCGAGCACTTGAAGAGGCCTCTGCCGAGCGGCGCCGAAATATCGGCGGGGCGATAGCCGCTTCGGGACTGGCCACGGAGGCCATCAACAATCTGGCCAGCGTAAATCGGCAAGACACCTACACTGCGCTGTCCATACTTTTCGTGATGGCAAAGACCGGCGAGGTTGAACCCCTGGTTCGCGCGCTCGCCGAACACCCGACGGATGAGATCGGCAAAGCGGTTACAAAACTTCTCACTTTGAGCGGCCACTCGGGGAATAGTTCGCAGTGAGTAGACGGCGGGAGGCAGTCGGCAGGAGCAGAAGGCAGACGGCACGAGGCAGTCGGATGAGGGCCGATTTTCAATTTGTCATTCGGGGATTCAAGTTGGAAGTGCAACAGATCGTTGTTTGTCGATTTGCCCGATATGGGGCTTAGGGGGCGAGATGTTTAAAGCTTGGCGGTCCTTTTCTTTACTCCGGCGCTCCGTGGGAGCGCAACCGCTATTGCATGCCCGAGCGAAGGTTCCGCCAGGTTTCGCTCCTAACGGAGCGAGATCTTTGAGTGCACTCGAGCTATAAACATCTCGCTCCGCTGGAGCGAAAAAGAATTCAACTGTTGCAGTTGTAAGTTTGAATCCACGATGAAAAATGAAAAATGAGAAATGGAAAATCTCTTTCTTCTGTCGCGGACTGGTTCTAATTACTTCAGTCGTGTTTGAAGCTCAACGATCGAAATCCCGCCGGGCGCGATCGTCACCGTTACTCCGTTGGCGCCATTCACGGTTTTTACTGCAACATCCTTCTCAGTAATCCAATCAGTAGCCTTTTGAATCTGTTGCCCCGCGAGCGTAATCGAGGCCCTGACGTACGCGCTGCGGTCGACCTGGGCCATGCCCTGTTGCGGTTTGAATACCCCGTTGTTGTTGATGAGTGTGATGACCCAGCCGTTTTCATTTCGGTTAACGAGATACTCGACATCCCCCCGAACCTTGATGGGCGTGGCGTCGGCGAAAACGTGCGCCAGCATGTGCGCGGCAAAAGGAGTGATTCGTTCGTCTTCGCCCAGCAGATCAGGCACAGCGGAAAAAACTATCGCGCCCTTGCCGAGCTTGTTGACAGTTACGAGCGGATCGCCGGTGATGGTAGTGATTAGCGCTTGCGCGCCCTGCAGCTCTAATTTTTCATAACGGAATATTTGACCACTTAAGTCTTCAGTAGCTTCGCCAGGTGAAAGGCAGTGTGCGTTGCGCGCCTCGGCAGTCGCGCCGGTGAGTCGCAGACCTAATAGTTCAGCCGGCACGCCTTTTATCTGAGCGGAGTTGAGTACGACTGTGCCCCCCGATTTTACGTAGGCAGTGAGTCGTTGAATCCACTCCGGCGACCAGTCCAGGTGGCCGCCGACGACGATCGCGCGATAAGCGTCGAGAGGATAAGGCGGGGCGGGAGGAACGGGGGAATGGGTAACGGGTAAAGGCGAAGGGGTTGATGATCTGTCTGAGTTACTCCCTTCGTATTCCCAGTCGCTGCTCTTAGTCGCTATGCGTTTCTTCGCGCCTTCACGACTTTGGACTTTGGACTTTGGATTTTGGATCTTGGAGGCCCGGGCGCTACCGCTTCCGGTTCTGACAAGACCGACTTTGGACTTTGGACTTTGGACTTCGTTCGCCACCAGCACATCGAAGATATCGCCGAAGATGCCGCTGACAAACGCCTGCCGATCGCCGGTTGCCGGTTCACCTTCAACTACGAGACCCGGGTAATAAGCGACGCCAAACAGTTCGCGTAACGCGCGATCGCTACGATTGATCGGCGAAACTTCAAACGGCCACTGCGGGTAATCAGTCATATCCCAACCGTGCGCGGGATCGAGCAGAAACGCAATGGGAGTGTAAGGAGTGCCGCGGTCAGAATGTTTTTCCGCGAACCGCATGAATTCATCCGTGATGCGACCGAGCGGATTCAACTGGAACGCATGTTCGCCTGGGCCAGGCTTGAAGAATTGATCGAAACCCTGCTCGAGGTAGATCGCCGACGCGCCCGACATGTAATAAAAGTAATAGCTCTTCCGGTACCACGAAAGCGACGGTCCCATCGTGGCGCCGTAGCGTGAGTGGAAAAAATTATCGGGGCCGGCGAAGTTTTGCTGCGCGGTGAAGGCGGTCGACGTATCGCCAAAGCCCGGCGCGTGATAGTAAAGAAAAGTCCCGCCGTATTGCCGCGCCGCGCCCCGCGTAAACGCAGTGCGCATTGCAAACATCGGCTGCACCGCCGCAGTCTCCAGACCTAATTGCCGCACACCCCATTCGGTGAGCGCATGAGCGAATGAGGTGCTCGAGGTTGATTGCGCGGGAATCAGCTTGTCCCACATCGCGCCGGTTTCAGTATGAAAAATCGCCGCCCACTTTTGTGCGATGGCGTTGGTGTAGAAGACACGATGTGCTTCGAGCAGTTCGCGCCGCGACATCGACGCTGAAATCTTCAACTGCGCCGGCGACTGGTCCCAAACGTAGCCCACGCTCTCGCCGGACATCCAACCCAGGAACTGGTCCTTGAGTTCGCCGCTGAGAAGTTTCCAGGCAGCTTGTCCCTCCTCCGCGCTCATGACTGCGGAGCCATAGTTGATCAAAATGGCGAACGGAATTTTCGTCTCGCGCAGATAGCGCAGAAACGGACTGCCCTCCTTCAGATATTCCGGCAGGTTGTTGATGTAGATAACCGGCACAACGAATTTGGAACTGAAGAGCGGCACATCACGCGCGGCCTTATACTTCTGCACAAACTGTTCGATGGGTTCGGCGTTGAAAGGATAAAGCGGACGCTCCGCTGCCGGCTTGTCGTAGAGTTTCCAAAACTCCGTACTGATATTCCAGGG
This sequence comes from Pyrinomonadaceae bacterium, assembly GCA_036009285.1. GTDB lineage: Bacteria > Acidobacteriota > Blastocatellia > Pyrinomonadales > Pyrinomonadaceae > PSRF01. The sequence goes on from DASYMB010000385.1 coordinate 8,718, forward strand.
CATGACAAAGTCGCGACCAGCAATCTTTGGACGTTGCCATGCGCTCAGACTAACCAGGGAAACACTCGCTGCCGGCGGTGGCAGCAGCGACGAGAGTTCGGTGCGGCTCGTGGACCATTTGCGGAGATAGCCCATCGCTGCGAAGTCTGGCTTGCGGCGTCCCTCGGGAACGTACGCAAGATCATTTGTCAGCAGCGTGCAATCGATGTGGCGTCGAGCTTCGGCAGACTTTTCAATCTGGATGGAAATGCGAGCGGGGCCTTTCTGAAGTTGCGCATTTACTCCGTCCCAGGCGAAGGCCCAGCCCCAATACATGCTCGTCTCGTCGTGCGGGTCGATGACGTCTTTGGTTCCAAACTCATGACGGAAGACTTCGCGAGACGTGGCGACGCGGGGACGCGGGGACGCGGAGACAGGGGAACGCGGAGACGCGGGGATGCCGGGGCTGCGTGATGGAAGGTCTTCACTCTCCGCGTCTCCGTGTCTCCCGGTCTCCCTATCCACGCCCTGAGTGATTCGGATCACGAAATTCTCTGAGCGATTGGCCCAGTCGGCGTAGCGCACCCAAATTCTATAGTTACCGGCACGCGGTATCTCGATGTCCTGGTAGATTGTCCCGGAGGTTTCATCAGCGCTCGCCGCGGCGGAGTTCCACTCGCTCTCGCCGCCCTGCGTCCATTCGGCCGACACGCCTGGTCCATTGATGCCCCAACCGGGAGCGTCCGCTCGCGGCAAGTTCATCCAGGAAGGATTCTGAATTGGTTCACCCGTCGGTTTCGTTCCGAAGCCGCGCATGTTCTCGGCTTCGTACCAAAGGTACTCTAGACTTTGGGACGCGGAGATGGGGGGACGCGGGGACGCGGGGACTTGATGAAGCTGTTGGGCGTGAGAATTATCGAGCCTCCTGCTTACGGTGAAAAAGACAAAGAGAACTATGATGAAAGTGATGCAACCCCGAATTGAATGCGGCAAGAACCATTGTGAAGCAGTTGTTGGTGCCGGTGTGGTGCGCAACTAAACACCCGCTTCTTTCACCTGAGTCTTGCTTGTTCTTATCGCCCACTGTTCCGGATGTTCGATCATTCGCACGAGTTGAGCTAGTACGCTGTCGTAATCGCGATCGAGCTCATCGGTTTCCATTTTTGAGATGTAACCGCAGCGAAAGGCGAGTTCAAGCCAACCCCGTGTTTCTTCAGCCTCTCCTTCTGAATCGCTTAGTTTGCTCGCAAAGTGAGCCGGGTATCGACGTTTCCTCCAAGCTTCACCGATGTTGGAACAAACCGATCGCGATGAACGCCGCATTTGGTCCACCATGGAGAACCGTTCTTCAGCGGGAAAGCGCTTGGTAATTTCAAAGATTCGCATCGCAGCTTCAATCGCTGCCTGATATACGCGAAGCTCTTTATAACTTCTAATACTCTGCATTATTTGCAGACCATTTCTCCGCGTCCCCGTGTCTCAGTCTCTCCGCGTCCCGACACTAGCCCAGCGCTTCCAAACATTCCGCCAGCGTCCGCTGGCGGCAAGTAAACATCGGCGTGTCGCGCAAGGTGTAGGAGCTCGCTTTCGTTTCGCGGAGTTCCTGCACCAGGTCGAGAAAGTCTGCCGGGTTATCAGTCTCAAAGGCGACCACGAATTCCTGATCGTCCAATCCAAACGAATAGGTGGTGTGGAGTTTCACGGAGCGATACTTGGTGCCGATGCGAATGTGCTCGTCCATCATCTCCTGGCGCTGATCGGGCGTGCGCGAATACCACTCACGGGTTTTCACAAAAGGGTAGACGAAAAGATAATCCGACTTACCGGGTACGATGTGCAGCCGATCCTCCACGTGTTCGGGATTGTC
>DASYMB010000386.1:0-4786 GCA_036009285.1 Pyrinomonadaceae bacterium
TGGTTTTGTTTTTCCAGGAGCTGTCGGCCATTTACGAAGCCTGCGAGCGCGGCGAAGTATCTCCGCTATCAGAACCGAGTATTCAGTATGCCGACTATGCAGCGTGGCAGCGTGATTGGCTGCGCGGCGATCTTCTCCAAATTCAACTCACGTATTGGAAGAAACAGCTCGGCGGTGAACTGCCTGCTTTGGAACTGCCAACCGATCGGCCGCGTCCTGCCGTGCAAACATTCAGTGGCGCGCGCGAGTGGCTGGTGTTGCCCGAAGCCCTCACCGATGCGGTCCTGGCACTCAGTCAGCGTGAAGGCGCCACGCTCTTCATGACTGTGCTCGCGGCTTTCAAGATTCTGCTTTACCGTTACACCGGACAGGAGGATGTCATCGTCGGTTCGCCCATCGCCAACCGGCCGCAGGTCGAAACGGAATCACTCATCGGCTTCTTCCTGAACAACCTGGCCCTGCGCTCGAATCTTTCCGGCGATCCAAACTTTCGCGAAACGCTGGCGCGCGTGCGAACGACCGCGCTGGAAGCTTACGCAAACCAGGATGTGCCGTTCGAAAAGTTGATCGACGCACTAAGGCCCACGCGTGATCTAAGTCGCACGCCGATCTTCCAGGTCTATTTCAATCTGTTCAACTTCGGCGCTGAGATCAAATTACCCGGCAGCAACGAAACAGTTTCGTTCGTCGAGGCCTGGGCACAGTCGGATGAAGACCTGTCGAAGTTTGATCTGACGCTCTACGCCGGGATCCAGGATCGCAAACTTAAATTAGCCCTCGTCTACAACACCGACCTCTTTGAGGCGAGCACAATCGCGCTCATGTTCGCGCACTTCAGAGCTTTGCTCGAAGCCGTGGTTGCCGATCCCGATGAATCTATCTCAAAACTTTCCCTCGGCGCAGTTGTCGATTATGAATCCGTTCAGTCCAATCTGGTTCGCCCGGATAATCCGTTCATCGAGTTTCGCGCTGAAGAGATTGAACAGTCGATCCCCGGTCGTTTCGCTTTACAGGTCGAGAAACATGCCCGCCACGTTGCCGTCAAAACCAGAAACTACGAGTGGACCTACGACGAACTAAACAGGCGGGTCAATCGCATCGCGCAGGAGATTGTGGACGTCTCCGGCCCAGGCGAAGTACGGATCGCGCTGCTGTTCGAGCACGATGCGCCAATGGTCGCTGGTCTGCTTGGCACGTTAAGCGCCGGGAAGACTTATGTCCCGCTTGATCCCCATCACCCGCGCGAACGACTGCTGCAAATCATCCAGCATGCCGAGGCCACGGTGCTGCTCACCAATAATAGAAACCTGGCCGTTGCGAATGGACTCGTCCGCGGCGGTTTGCGGTTAATCAATATCGACGCGCTAGATTCCGCCCGGCCGGCAATCGATTTGCCGGCGGTTGAACCCGATCGGCTCGCTTACATCCTGTACACTTCCGGCTCCACCGGCCAGCCGAAGGGTGTCATGCAGAACCATCGCAATGTGCTGCATTACATTCGCGTGTACACCAACAACCTGCATCTCAGCGCTCGTGATCGTCTGACGCTGTTTTCTTCTTACTGCTTCGACGCTTCGGTGATGGACATCTACGGGGCGCTGCTTAACGGAGCCACGCTCTATCCCATCGACCTCAGCGAAGATGGACTGGTCGACTTGCCGCAACAACTGATTGCTGCAGAGATCACGGTTTATCATTCAACACCTACCGTCTATCGCTACTTCATCAATGAACTGGCCGGCGCGAACACGAAGTTTGAGTTCCCTAACCTGCGCCTGGTCGTTCTCGGAGGCGAAAAGGTAAACCGCGCCGACGTCGAATCGTATCGGCAGCACTTCGAAAATGATTGCCTCTTCGTTAACGGATTAGGTCCCACGGAAGCGACCGTGAGTTTGCAGAACTTCATCGACAAGCAAACTACGATCTCCGGAGACAGCGTGCCGGTTGGTTTTCCCGTGGCGAACACGGAGGTCTTACTGCTGAACAAAGCGGGCCAACCGGCTGAAATCTCCGGCGAGATTGCGATTAAGTCCGCGCACGTCGCGCTGGGCTACTGGCGCAACCACGAGGCTACCGCCCACGCGTTTAGCGGAAGCCCGACCGTAAGGGAGGGCTCGAGTAGTAGCCCGACCGTCACGTCATGGGGCAGTAGCCCGACCGTCAGGGAGGGCGTAACCCGCATCTACCGCACCGGCGACATCGGACGCCGTTTACCCGACGGCAGTATCAGGTTTGAAGGAAGAAAAGATTTTCAGATCAAGATAAGAGGTTTCCGCGTCGAGTTGGGTGAGATTGAATCGGCGCTGGGCGCACACCTTGAGGTGCGCGAGTGCGCGGTAGTCGCTCATGAGAATAACGGCGGCGACGTTAAGTTAGTCGCCTACGTTGTGCCCGCCACCAAATCAGCAACGTCACTACAAAGCGAGCTGCGCGACTTCTTGAAACAGAAGCTGCCGGAATACATGGTCCCCGCGGTGTTCGTGATCCTCGACGCACTACCGTTGACCTCCAGCGGTAAATTGAATCGTCGCGCCTTGCCCGCTCCCGATGAATTCGAGTTGCGACCAAGCGGTGTTCAAAGTGATAACCAGGATGCTGCTCCCCAGACTGCTTTGGAGAACGTACTGGCTGCGATCTGGTCGGAGCTCTTGGGAGTCAAAGCAATTGGAACCAACGACAACTTTTTCGAGTTGGGCGGACACTCCTTACTTGCTGTCCGTCTCTTCGCGCAAATTGAAAAGAGACTCGGCAAGCGTCTGCTCCTCGCAACGCTCTTCCAGGCGCCCACGGTCGCACAGCTCGCAGCCATTATTGAGAAAGTCGTCGAAAAGGATTGCACGACGGCATGGTCTTCGCTCGTTGCTATCAATCCTCTCGGGCCCGCTCAGCAATCCAGTTCAAAGCCACCGTTCTTCTGCGTGCACGCATTAGGTGGCAATGTGCTTGAGTATTACGATCTGGCGCGGCATCTGGGATCGGATCAACCTTTCTACGGATTGCAATCAGCGGGTCTGGATGGAAGTCGCCCGCCGCACACCCGCGTGGAAGACATGGCCGCTCACTACATCAAGGAGATGCGCGAGCTTCAACCCGAAGGTCCTTACTTTATCGGTGGACGATCGTTGGGTGGCATGGTTGCGTTTGAGATGGCCCAACAACTTAAGGCGCAGGGCGAGTCTATTGGATTACTGGCGCTGCTCGATACCTATCCATCGGGCTACGCAAGACTATTTCGCAACGAAGCGACATTGCTCGCTGCCCTTCGCCGGGCAACTAAAAGGACGAAAGCTCACCTCGCGAATCTGCGAAGCTTATCGCCTAACGAAGGATTGTCTTACCTGATCGAGAAGACACGCTTTGCGCCGCGCAAGATGAAGAGCCAGGTGTGGCGTCGTCTGTACAACGCTTACGAGAAGTTCGGCCGCTCCTATGAAACGCTTGGTCGTCCATTGCCGCGTGCGTTTCGTGACATCAAAGAGTTTAACTCCCTCGCCGTGCGCGCCTACAGACCACAAGTCTACGACGGCCCGGTCACGCTTTTCTGGGCCAGCACCGATCTGCGCACCTCAATCGATCTGGTTGAAGGCTGGCGCGCCCTCGCCGGCGGCGGCATCGACATACACGAAATTCCCGGCAGCCATTTGGACATCATCAAAGAACCCCACGTCGGTGAGCTTGCAAACAAGCTGAGCGCCTGCCTAGATCACGCGGTGAGTAGACACTAGTTGGCGCTCCAACGAAACTCGCCCCCGCGCTCTCTCGATGCGCGACGTAGAGGCCATCCCGGGCGGGTAAACCTCCGTCCCGAGGTGTGTAGCTTGCCAACTTTGGCGCGTAAACCCCATCCTGAGCGTGTAACTTGGCAACTTTGGCGTGTAAACCCCCATCCTGAGCGTGTAACCTGCCAAACCTTTGCGTGTAAATCTCGATCCCGGGCGTGTGACCTGCCAACCTTGGCGCGTAAACCTCCATCCTGAGCGTGTAACCTGCCAACTTTGGCGCGTAAACCTCCGTCCTGAGCGTGCAACCTGCCAACTTTGGCGTGTAAGCCTCCATCCCGAGCGTGCAAAGCTCCATCCGCAAACGCGTAAAGTGTCGAGTTTGCTCAGCAATGTAAAAAATCGCGCGGAATGAGGTCAGGTATCCGCACTTTTCATTTTTGAGGCGCCCCATCCAAGGCGTAGCCTAGCAGAAGCCCGCGCGTGAGCAAGGGCTCGTTTCAATCGAGCCTCCCTTACGGTCGGGCTTCTGCCTGGAAACGGGATTGGCGCTTGTCAGTCCACCTGCGGTAGCGGGCATCCGATGCGCTTCCACTCTTGCGACGGTCCGATGAGGTCAGTACCACCTCGCGATAGCGCGTGGGTCATAGATTAGCCATCCGCGAGCATCCGGGACATTTCACTTCTTAAATAGTTTTGCGAACGCGTCACGAGCACCCGTCGGAGGGCCTGACGAAGTTTCGCGCTCGACTACAATTCGAGTCGCGAACAGTTCGCACTGGTTGCGCGCGTGTTTGTTCACTATCCGTGCAGGGATCGGTTTATTACATTCGAGGCGCGCCCCCGGATCGAAGTGTGTGCACTGACGGCAACTGTGGAGGTCAGCGTTGCATTTTGGACAAGAACTGTCGAAGTTGATGCTCGCCGGAGTCTTGGCTCCGCACGCAGTGCACTTCGACGCCTCGCCAAATGCCATCATGCGCGGGCTTCGCGGGCCCTCACGATGCTCATTCTTTGATAGGGGCTTCGATTGCGCCGCTCCTTGCGACCTCGATTGCGGCTTTGAT
>DASYMB010000387.1:0-6985 GCA_036009285.1 Pyrinomonadaceae bacterium
TTCACGAGGTAGGGGATGAGCATCACGTGCAGCCGCGCGTGATTTCCGTCTCGCAGGCTACGGAGATGGGCACGGTCTATACGCCTCGGGAGTTGAAGACGCTTGCAAACTTCGCGCATGACAATGGCATGGTGCTGCACGTAGACGGCGCGCGAATCGCGAATGCCGCGGCCAGCCTGGGGGTGAAACTGAAAGCCATAACCAGGGACGCGGGTGTCGATGTTCTTTCTTTCGGCGGCGCCAAGAACGGGATGATGTATGGCGAGGCCGTGATCTTTTTCGATAAGACGCTGGCAAAAAATTTCAAGTACACGCGCAAGCAAGGTATGCATCTGCCCTCAAAGATGCGGTTCATTTCGGCCCAGTTTGAGGCGCTGCTCGCCAACGATCTCTGGCGCAAAAACGCCGAGCACGCAAATCGAATGGCGCAGGTGTTGGCTCGCGAACTCGCGCGCGTGCCCCAAATAACCATCACCCAAAAGGTTGAAGCCAACTGTGTCTTAGCTATCGTGCCGAAAAAATATGTGCCTCTGCTGCAACAGCGCTATTTTTTCTACGTCTGGAACGAAGAAACTTCCGAAATCAGGTTGATGACTTCGTTTGATACTGCCGAAGAGGACATTGCTGACTTTGTCGGGTTAGTAAAGAAGGTTGTGACGTAGGTAATACGCAGATTGAGACTTCTGTAAAGCAAACTGTTAGTTTGCTGATCGTTCCCGGCACGCAACGCTGCGTGTAATTCCACCGTCTCGCAAACTAACAGTTTGCTTTACCTAGATCGTAATCTGCGGATACTCAGTCGAAGAGAAACTTCAGCAACCCGCTCGCGGAGGCAATGCCAGTGAGTCGATGATCGTCCGGTTCACTGATGCCCAGCGCGTCTGAACTGCGCCGGTCGGCAGCCCATTGTGCCTGGCGCAACTGCGCGCGCTGCTCTGCGATTTCAATCTTCTCCTTCGCGCGCGATGCGTTGAGACCACCGCCGTTTATGAATTCGACAATACGACTCAGCTCATCGCGATCAAACCAGGTTCCGTGTTGTTTACAAAAATCGACAATCACACCCGAACAACGCGCGAAGTTAATTCGATTCATTAACTGCGAACACTCCGGACATGGCACGTAATGTATCTTGCTGGTTTCATGCCCGGCCTCCGTTGCGTGAGAGGCAACGCCCAACACGGCGGATTGCTGCTCCCGATCGGCGCAGATTTTTTCAAACGAAGGGACATCAAGCCAAAGACCCAGACATCGTTCACACTCCAGCACGGTGGCCGAGCCTATTGTCACTGACACCATCTCACTCCGGCAGCGAGGACACTGGCGACCTTTCGCCTCCTTCACGTCAGGCACCGCCACCGCTGCGCCACAGCGCTGGCAGTGCTTGCTGCCAATGAACATGCTTGCGAAGCATGAAGGACAAGCAACGGTCGCCAGACGCGAACCGCAAAACTGGCATAGCGGAACGTCAGTAGAACTTGCAGCGCCACAATTTGGGCAGTGGAGTGTTTCGGCTTGCATCGCGAGGCATTTTAGCAGGTGAGTGTCAGGGTGGACTAAGAAATTAGGCTATGCGATCCTTCGGCAGGTCCTAATGTAACGCAAACTGTTAGTTTGCGGATCGTTCGCTGAACACAACGCTGAGTGCAAACCACGCTTCGCAAACTAACAGTTTGCGTTACAAAAAATGAGCAATGTTCTCGATGAAGTTATTGATCGGCTGGAGCCCTTGCCTGCGCTAGTGTCGGTAATGGCGACCCAGAAGACACCGGCTTTGCTCGGGCTGGATATCGGGACGTCCGGCGTTCGGGCCGCGCTTTTTGATGAGCGCGGCCGCGAGATAGGGGGAGCAAGTATCAGAGTCGATCGTTGGGGCCGCTGGCAATTGAACACCACCGATTTTTCTCTGCTCGACGCCGACACCTTGCTTGAGCAAGTTGCGCAAACGCTCGATGCGCTCTTCGCCAAAGTCTACCAATCGGCGACGCGCATTGAGTTAATCGCGATCTCTTGTTTCTGGCATAGCCTGCTGGGCGTAAACGCTACCGGCCGCGCGACAACTCCGGTGCTTGGTTGGGCGGATTCGCGAGCTGCCGCGGCAACTTATCAACTGCGTTCTGAACTCGACGAAGCAAAGATTCATGCGCGCACCGGCTGCCGCTTTCATCCGAGCTACTGGCCGGCAAAATTGCGCAGGTTGCGAACCGAAGAGCCGGAGATTTTCAGTGCGACGAAACAGTGGCTGTCCTTTACCGACTATTTGACGCTTCATTTCTTTGGCGAGACGGCGGTGAGTGTATCGATGGCTTCCGGCACCGGTCTGATGAATCAGCATACGTGCGAGTGGGATGAAGAGCTATTGGACGCACTTGGTCTCTCGATCAACAGCCTTCCTGAAATAGCCGCGAGTCATAAGACTTTTCGTGATCTGCGTTCCGCTTATGCTCGGCGCTGGCCGCAACTAAGCGAGGCGCGTTTAGTTCCTCCCATCGGTGACGGCGCCGCAAACAACATTGGCGCCGGGTGTAACTCAACTGAAAAACTGGCGCTCATGATCGGCACCGGGGGCGCGCTGCGCGTCTGCTTTGCAGGAGCACCACCTGATCGGCTTCCTCCGGAGTTGTGGTGTTATCGCGCTAATAGACAGCGGATTCTTATTGGCGGGGCGTTGTCAGACGGCGGTGGGTTATACAACTGGATCAGAGAATCGCTGCTACCCGAAGAAGACTCAGAAACGATTGAACGCGAACTGGAGTTGCTGAGACCTGACGCACACGGCCTGACGATCCTACCGTTTTGGTCTGGCGAGCGAAGCACTGGCTGGAATCCGGATGCTCGCGGGGCAATTCTTGGACTTAGAATGCAGACGCGGCCGATCGAAATTCTGCGGGCCGCGATGGAAAGCATCGCCTACCGTTTCGCATTGATTGCCGAAGCGCTCGAACCTTTTGCTCGAGAAGCAACGCTCATCGCGTCCGGCCATGCGCTCAGGTCGTCTTCAACCTGGGTGCAAATCCTGGCGGACGTTCTCGGCCGGCGCGTGCTGGTCTCAGAACTGTCCGAAGCGTCGCTGCGCGGCGCGGCCTTGCTTGCGCTCGAAGCGGCGGGCAAAATACGGAGTATCGAAGAATTTTCAGTGCCGGTGGAAGCGGTGTTCGAGTCAAACATGTCGCATCACGCGACGTATCGCGACGCACTAGACCGCCAGCAACTGATCTATAAAAAGATATTCGCGGAACCCTAATTCAGAATCAGGACAGGTGAAATGAGCGCACCAGTGCAGCAGGAAAACATCACGCCAACCCCCGACCTCGACCAGCTTTGCATCAACACAATTCGAACGCTTTCCCTCGATGCCGTGCAGCAGGCCCAGTCGGGCCATCCCGGTTTGCCTCTGGGAGCAGCGCCGATGGCTTACGTGTTGTGGACTCGCTTCCTGCGTCACAATCCTAAAAATCCCAAGTGGGAAAACCGCGATCGCTTTCTGCTTTCCGCCGGTCATGGCTCGATGCTGCTCTACTCGCTGCTGCATCTTACTGGCTACGATCTTTCACTCGACGAGATCAAAAACTTTCGCCAGTTTGGATCGAAGACTCCCGGGCATCCTGAATATGGATTAACGCCCGGGGTTGAAATTACTACCGGTCCGCTGGGCCAGGGCTTCGCGAATGGTGTGGGCATGGCGATGGGCGCGGCGCATCTGGGAGCGAAGTTCAACCGGGAAAGTTTTCCGCTTATCGATCACTACGTTTACGCGATTGTCTCCGACGGCGATTTGATGGAAGGCGTGGCGGCGGAAGCGGCTTCGTTGGGCGGACATCTTCAGCTTGGCAAACTGATCTATCTCTACGACGACAATCAAGTCACCATTGAAGGTTTCACCAAACTCGCGTTCAGCGAAGATGTGCCGCGGCGATTCGAAGCTTACGGTTGGCACACGCTGACGGTCGACGATGGAAACGATCTTGACGCCATCGAGGCTGCGATCCGCGAGGCGCAATCTGTCGGCGACAAGCCGTCATTGATTTCGGTGAAGACAGTAATCGGCTACGGCATGCCGACGGCCGGAACGCGTAAAGCACACAGCGACGCGCCCGGCGAAGAAGCGGTGCGTGAAACGAAACGGCACCTCGGCTGGCCCGAAGATAAACAGTTCTACATTCCCGAAGAGGTCTTGAATCATTTTCGCCAAGCAGTAACTCGAGGCGCGCAGCTCGAAGGCGAATGGAAAACGCTGGTTGAAAACTACGAGCGGAAATACCCGGAGCTGGGTCGCGAGTGGCGCTCGACGATCAAGGGGGAATTGCCCGAGGATTGGGAGAGCCACTTGCCATCGTTTGCGGATGCGCAGCCAATGGCGACGCGAGTTGCCAGCGGCGAAGTGATTAACGCGCTCGCGCCGCATCTGCCGATGTTGATTGGCGGCTCGGCTGATCTCGGCGTCTCAAACAATACGGACATCAAGGGTGGTGGAGACTTTGAGGCGGGATCGTACGAGGGCCGGATTATTCACTTTGGCGTGCGCGAGCATGCTATGGGAGCAACGCTGACGGGTATCTCTCTCAACGGTGGTTTGATTCCGTTTGGCGGAACGTTTCTCACGTTTTCTGATTACATGCGCCCTGCCATTCGTCTGGCAGCGCTTTCTGAAGTGCAGGCGATCTATGTTTTTACGCACGACTCAATTGGCCTCGGCGAAGATGGGCCAACTCACCAGCCGGTTGAACACCTGGCGGCGCTGCGTGCGATCCCTCATCTGTTTGTGATCCGACCTGCCGATCCGGCTGAAGTGGCGGAAGCCTGGCGCCTCGCGATCCTGCGACGGCAGGCGCCGACAGCACTGGCGTTGACGCGTCAAAAAGTTCCCGTGATCGATCGCACGCGCTACCACTCCGCTGAAGGCGTGCGCCGCGGCGGCTATATCCTGGCGGAAGCGGAAGTTCAAGCAGAAGCCCGACCGTCAGGAAGGGCTGCGCAATTGATTCTTATCGCTACCGGCTCTGAAGTTTCTCTTGCGCTCGAAGCGCGCGAAAAGCTCCAGGCCGAAGGCATCGCAACGCGCGTCGTATCCCTGCCCTGCTGGGAACTGTTCGAAGAACAACCGGCAGACTATCGCAACGAAGTTATCCCACCCACCGTCGCCGCGCGGCTCGGGATTGAAGCCGGCGTGTGTCAGGGTTGGGACCGCTACGTGGGACAGAAAGGCGATGTCGTTTGCCTCAATCGTTTTGGCGCTTCGGCGCCCGGCGAAGTGGTGATGCGCGAGTTGGGATTTAATGTGGAGAACGTGTTAAGCCACGCCAAGGCGCTGCTCTGAACTATGCGAATTGCAATCGGTGCTGACCATGGCGGGTATCCGCTCAACGAGCGGGTCATCGAGGAATTGCGCGGCGTGGGTCATGAGGTAATTGACTTCGGCACGCATGTCGGTTCGCGGCCCGACGACTATCCGGATTACGCGGTCAAGGTGGGCGGGGCTGTTCAGAGTAACGAAGCGGAGATTGGAATCCTCATCTGCGGTAGCGGCGTTGGTGCTTCGGTTGCAGCGAACAAACTTCACGGAATTCGTGCCGCGCTCTGCGGCGACACTTACTCGGGACACCAATCACGCGAACATGACGACTGCAACGTGCTGTGCCTGGGAGCTCGCGTTGTGGGTGAAGAGCTGGCGCTGGAGATTGTGCGCGCGTTTGTAGCGGCGAAATTCACTGGAGAGGAACGCCACCGCCGCCGACTTGCGAAGATTGCTGAGATCGAAAAATTGTAGGGGCACGGGCTTGTCCCCGCCCGTTTTCTGAGAGTGAAAACTCAACGCGGCACCCTGACCTGTCCCTCCCGCGTTGAGTTTCATACATCCATATGTCCCACGTATGGCCAATCCAGCAAGCCATCGCGAGCTGGATTTAATTCAATGTATTGGAGCGTCTCGGCCAGATCCGTATCATTGCGAATAATGTGATCGAAGAATTGTCGTTGCCATAGCTTGCCTTCATACCCACGCCAATATTCCCTGGTCGATAAACTCTTAAATGCGCCACAGATTTCCCCAAGTGTCTTTCCGGAATCGCACAAACCAAAGCGGCCGTGAAAATGATCCGGCATGAGGCAGTACGAATAAACCGCGAAGCTCATTTTGGTTCGTAGTTCCGATAAGCAGTCGAGCGTGGCCTTGGCAAGGTTTGGCTCAAGGAAAAGTTTTCGTCTTTCAAGTGTCACGAAAGTAACGAAATAGAGCCGTTTAGCAGCATAATCAAATCCGCTCAGGCGGAGACTGTTCCGTCTGGTGTAAGGTTCGGATGCTTCTGGTTTAGCCATAAAACGAACGCAGGCAGGGGACTGTATCACAAACCGCAGCGCCTTCAGCAACACGGGAAACTCAACCGGCGTCAGTCGCTGCACATTATGGATTTGTGAGAATGAAACGCGGGCAGGGACAAGCCCGTGCCCCAACAAATCTATACTACAAACCGCAGCGCCTTGGGCATCACGCTAAACTCGACCGGCGTTATGCCGCGCACGTTTCCATCAGCTTCTATCCGCAGCGCATCCGCAGCAGAAAAAGTTTCGATACTGACGCCTCTGCCTTGCACGATTCGAACCTTCGGGTTCCGGACGTGTCCGCCCTTATGTATACGGGCGAGCTCGCGCACTATCTCCACGCGATTCAAGCCCTGCGCAGTTACCACATCCAGTTTGCCGTCATCGATTCTGGCTTTGGGTGATAGCATCATTCCCCCTCCAGCGTAGAGCGCATTCGCGACACCCACGAGATTCATATTGCCCTCGATGATTTCAGTATCGTCTACCGAAACTCGCACGCGGCGCTCACGCCAGCCGGCGAGCGCGACAACTGCCGCGGCTGCAAATCTGGCTTCACCGGAAAACCGGCGCATGAAGTTGCCCTGCGCGGCTACCCGCGCGGCCGTCTCACCGCCAATCCCCATCGTGGAAGCATTCAGGCAAATGAACGGCGTCCGGTACTGGT
>DASYMB010000388.1:0-5479 GCA_036009285.1 Pyrinomonadaceae bacterium
TACCAGGGGATTGCGCCGGCCGCGAGCATAATTAATTTGCGCGTGCTTAATTCACAAGGTGTCGGCAGCTCGTCCATATTGCTGAATGCGCTCAACTGGATCCTTAGTCCAGCGGATGCGACCAAGCCGGTCAGTTCCAGCAACCCGCTTAACAAAGACAAGTACAGCATCCGGATAGTCAACCTGAGTCTCGGCGCTCCGGCGATAAGCTCTTACAAAAACGATCCGATTTGCCGGGCCGCGCGCGCGTTGGTTGATGCCGGAATAGTCGTAGTCGCCGCCGCCGGCAACAACGGGAAAAATGCCGCTGGCGCGAAACTCTACGGACAAATTCACTCGCCCGGCAACGACCCCTCAGTAATCACGGTCGGCGCAGCCAATACCTACGGCACCGACGTGCGCAACGACGACAGCATTGCCAGCTATAGCTCACGTGGTCCAACGCGCAGCTCTACCACGGACGCGAACGGTGTTAGGCATCATGACAACCTGCTCAAGCCCGATTTGGTGGCGCCCGGCAACAAGCTGATCTATGCAGAGTCTGACCTGGGCAACGATACCCTGAATCTTCTCGTGACCCAGCATCCCGATTTGGATTCCGGAATCAAGGACGATGACAACAAGCGGCTGATGTATCTCAGCGGCACCTCAATGGCGACTCCGGTCGTCGCCGGCACTGCGGCTCTCCTGCTGCAAGTCAATCCAAAGCTGACGCCAAACATGGTCAAGATGATCCTGATGTATACGACGCAGCCGCTGGCTGGTTACAACATGTTGGAGCAAGGTACGGGCGAGCTGAACGTTGAAGGCGCAGTGCGACTGGCTAAATTAGTCCGCACTGATTTGACTTCGAACACGGCGACAGACAGCCCAATGCTCACCACCAGTACTCCACCGACACCACAGACAACGATCGCGAACAAAACTTTTACGTGGTCGCAGGGCGTCTTCTTTTCCCATCAATATGCCACCGGCCAAAGCATCATCACGAAGTATAAGACTTACTACGGACTGGGCCTGGTCCTGGGCGACGGTATCGTGCTTGGTGACGGTACCGTGCTCAGCGACGGAATCGTTTTGGGGGACGGTATCGTGCTTGGTGACGGCATCGTGCTCGGCGATAGCGTCTTTACCAGTGCCGGAATTGTTCTCGGCGACGGCACGCTCTTCTGCAGCGGCATAGTCCTCGGCGACGGCATCGTGCTGGGAGACGGCATCGTGCTTGGCGATGGCATAGTCCTCGGCGACGGCATCGTGCTTGGCGATGGCATCGTGCTCGGCGACTCTGCCGTAGAGGCAATGTCGGCAACAGTCGGCGGCGATGATGGTCCGCAGATGCGTTAACCGCAAACCTGGAGGCGGGTTCCACCCCCGCTTCTCCAACTTTCGTAAACCTTCTAACTCCGGGAAAACAACGTGGCCGTAACGATAATGAGACAAGAGGTGAATGCCGCAGTCGAGCGCCCTTGCGGCGACGACGCGCAAGCGCTTCCGCTCCGGGAAACCGAGAAGGCTGAGGCCTTGTCATTCCTGGCCCAGCGTCCCCTTCACACCGTTTACATGGCCGGTCTGATTCGCGACAACGGCGTCGAGAGTTCATTGAATCGCGGCCGCCTCTACAGTTACCGCGGCTCTCGAGGCTATCTCGAAGGAATCGCGCTGCTCGGACACGCCACGCTCATCGAAGCTCGCACTGAGTCTTCCTTGAACGCCTTCGCGCGACTGGCGCAGCAAAGCAGTCTTCCCTACCTGATCAGAGGCGAGGAGGATCTCGTTAAGAAGTTTTGGAGTCAGTATGGAAAATCAGGAAAAGGGGCTAACCGCGTTTGTCGTGAATTGTTGTTGGAACAGGTGGCAGTCCCGCGGGGCGAAGAAGTAACCGGCCTCCGGCGCGCCACGCTTGACGATCTCGAAAGCGTCGTGAAGGTAAATTCGGAGATGGCCCAGGCTGAAAGCGGCTGTGATCCACTGAAGCGAGACCCGGAAGGCTTTCGTGCTCGAACCGCCCGCCGAATCTCGCTCGGCCGAAACTGGATCTGGATGGAAAATGGCAAGCTGCTTTTCAAGGCCGACATTATTGCCGAGACTCCGCAAGTGATCTATTTGGAAGGCATCTACGTCGAACGCGCAGAACGCGGTAAGGGATACGGATCCCTGGGCTTGTCCGAGTTAGGTCGCATACTTTTGCGGCAGGCCGGATCAATTTGTCTCACGCTCAGCGCCGGCAAGGAAAAGACAAAAAACTTTTACAGCAAAGCAGGCTATTCACTGCGCAGCTACTACGACACCATCTACCTGCAAACTGCCCATTAAATTTTGTCGGCGGTAACGAGCCAATGTGCGATGGCTAAACAAAAACAAATCAACGCTTACCTTTGGTCGGTGATCCTGCTCGGTGGAGCAGTTACGCTGGCCGCGGCTGTGCGTATGCCCTGGGCCGCCCTTGGTCTGCGGTTCCTGCTGCTGGCGTTTTTCACAGTCGTGATTAGCTCCCGCGTCTCGGTAAGAATTCCTCGCGCCAACACCAATGTCACCGTTTCCGACACCTTCATATTTTTGGTGATGCTCCTTTACGGCGGACCAGCCGCCATATTGGTTGCCGCCACTGAGGGCCTCGCTTCCGGGATTAGAATAAGTAAGACCCCGACGATGGTCCTTTTTAACTCCGGGGTGATGGCGTGTTCCACGTCGATCACCGTCGTGGCGTTGACACTGCTTGGCATTCATCCCAATACGAGCATTTCGTCTACCGCGATGGCGGTCGCCATCATGGCTTTGGTCCAATACCTCTCAAACACCACGCTCGTCGGTGCCGGCCTGGCCCTCAAACTGAGCGAGCGCTTCTGGCCCACCTGGCAGAAGATTTGTCTCTGGACCTCAATCACTTATTTTGGCGGCGCCGCTGCCGCTGGAGTAATTTTCTGTTCCTTCAACGCGGTCGGACTCTATGCCTTGCTGATAACCATTCCGATCATTTCCACCATCTACTTTACATACCGCAAATATCTTGAAGACATCCGGTTGACGTCCGCACAGGCTGAAAAGTCTGAACGTGAGCGCGCTGAGCTGGAGCGTGAACGCGCGGAACAAGCCGAGCATCACGTGGAAGAATTGAGCCGTTACATCGCCGAGCAGGAGCGGATAAGCAAGGCGTTGGAAGAGAACAAAGAACACTTCCGCCATGCAGCCTTTCACGATGCGCTTACCGGTCTGCCTAATCGGCCGCTGCTAATCGACCATCTCAAGCTGGCCATCGAGCGCTCCAAGATTCACCACGACCACCTGTTCGCGGTGCTCTTCATCGACCTCGATCGCTTCAAGAATATTAACGATAGTCTGGGCCATAACACCGGCGATCAACTCCTGGTCGCCATCGCCGCCAGAATCGGCGAGTGCCTGCGACCCACTGACACCATTGCCCGTTTGGGAGGCGATGAATTCGCAATTCTGCTCGACGGTCTGGAGGATTGGACCATTGCGACGAGCGTAGCCGAGCGCGTCCAGGACGAGCTCTTGAAGCCCTTCAGCTTGAACGGCCACGAAGTTTATACAACCGCGAGCATTGGAATTCGGCTCAGTGCCGATGGCCGCGACGACGCGGAGAACATGTTACGCGACGCCGATACGGCCATGTATCGGGCCAAGGATAACGGCAAAGCGCGGCATGAGCTGTTTCATAGCACCATGCACACGCGCGCCGTGGCGTTGCTGAAACTCGAGACTGACTTGCGGCGTGCGATTGAGCGCGAAGAGTTTTGCGTGCACTATCAACCGATCATTTCGCTCGAGACGGAAGCGCTCGTGGGTTTTGAAGCGCTCGCACGCTGGAACCATCCGGAGCGAGGCCTGGTTTCTCCTGACGAGTTTATTCCGCTTGCTGAAGAGACCGGTTTGGTTACGGAGATTGGCGCCTGGGTTTTGCATGAATCGTGCACCCAACTGCGCAAGTGGCAAACGGCGCTTGGCAGAGAATCGCTGACGATGAGTGTCAACCTTTCCGGAAAACAACTGACGCAAACTGATCTTATTCAACAAATCGAAACAACGCTCAAGGAAACGGGATTGAATCCGACCTGGTTGCGACTCGAGATTACGGAATCGGTCGTCATGGAAAACGCCGAACTCGCTACCAACACGTTGCTGCAGCTTCGCAAGCTGGGAGTCCATTTGAGCATTGACGACTTTGGTACCGGATATTCTTCTCTTAGTTACCTGCACCGCTTTCCTGTCAACACGCTGAAGATTGATCGCTCGTTCATCGGCCGCATGGCGAAAGGTGACGAGAACTCGGAGATCGTGCGGACGATCTGTACCCTCGCGAATAATCTCGGAATGGAAGTTGTTGCCGAAGGCGTGGAAACACGCGAGCAACTGGAGCTGCTGCGCTCGCTCAATTGCGAATACGGCCAGGGCTATCTTTTCTCCAAACCGGTCGACGCTGAGAAAGCAACCATTCAGGTTCTTGAAAACCCATTCGGTCCCGGCTACCTTTCCGTCGATGCTCTGCTGGCGCTCGATCCTGTCACTCCCCTCGTGAACTAAGACCTATCGGCTCCACCTTAACTGGCCTGTTTGAAACCGCGCTTTGTTTGGAGTGCGGTGACCGGTCACCGCTTTAGTAGGCTGCGACCTGTCGCGGCCTTTTTAGATTGCAATTCACTCGATCAAGCGGCGTCGAGTCGCCGCGGGCAAAAGCGGTGACCGGTCACCGCACTCCAAATAGAGGCCTGTCTTTGCAAGTGAACTACAATTTGACTTGCATTCGCGTTTAGCTTAAAAGCTTCTTCTCCTCGGAAATAAATCTCAGAAATTTCTTTTAGGTGAGGAACATCTCGATGACTCGTTCACTCTTTCGTTGCTTCAGTGCGTCGTTAATTCTCATGGCCGTGGCTGTGGCGGCGAGCGCGCAGATCAAACCGGGCCGTGATGCGGGCCAGGCGATTGATGACGAGTACACGAAGAAGATTCGAGAATACACCACCGAGCCTTTCTTCAATTCGCCATTGACTGACTACCTGCCGGCGTCAGCAACCGTGCCCACGCCCAAGTCAGTGCTCGGCGATGTTGCGGGTGCGCCTGGGAAATTACCGTATTCCGAAGAAGTCTATCGCTACATGCGCCTGCTCGAGAAAGCGAGCCCGCGCGTAAAAGTTTTCTCGATCGGAACGACGGAAGAAGGTCGCGAGATGATCGCGGTTGCGGTTGCTTCCGAGCAACTGCTCGCGCGGCTCGATGAAAATCGCGCCCGGCTTGCCAAGCTCGCCGATCCGCGGACCATCAACCTGAACGACGACGAAGCCGACAAACTCGTCGCCGCATCATTTCCGATTTATTACATCACCGGCACAATCCACTCCACTGAAACGGGCTCGCCCACCGCGCTGATGGAACTTGCCTACCGGCTCGCGGTTGACGACAGCGCTTACATCAAGTCGATTCGCGAAAACGTAGTGACACTGATCACGCCGGTCGTCGAAGT
>DASYMB010000389.1:0-5953 GCA_036009285.1 Pyrinomonadaceae bacterium
CATTGATTTCAAACTGCGATTGGTCGTCGACCGGCAGAAAGTTTTTCCCGACAAACATGAACAGCGGCACAATGCTTATGATCACGAGAACGCAAGCGCCGAGAATTACCCAGCGATGGGCCATCGACCAGGTCAGCATTCGCGTGTAGGTGCGATCGATGGGCGCGTAAAAGCGCGACTGCTTCGAGCCGTGGTCGGCGGGTTCGGTGTGGTATTCAAACGGCCCTTCCTCAGAGTCGTTGCTGCGCTTGATCAAACGCGCGGCCAGCATCGGAGTTAGCGTGAACGAAACCAGCAGCGACACGGCGATCGCAAAAGATGAAGTCAAACCAAACGACGACATGAAGCGGCCCACAATGCCGCCCATGAATCCAACCGGCAGAAAAACCGCCAGCAGCGACAGGGTGGTAGCAGTCACCGCCATGCCGATTTCCTTCGTGCCTTCGATTGCCGCCTGAAACGAAGGCATGCCCTTCTCTTCAATGAAACGGAAAATATTTTCCAGCACGACGATCGCATCGTCGATAACAATACCCACCATCAACGTCAACGCCAGCATCGTGATTTGATTCAGCGTGAAGCCCATCGCGGCCATCAACCCAAAGGTCGCAATCAACGACGTCGGAATCGCCAGGGCGGCGATCACAGTTGAACGAAAGCTCCACAGAAACAGAAACACGACGATCGCGGCGAGTATGCTGCCCTCGATCAAATGCTTCTGGATAGACTCGATCGAAGCCTTGATGAAGATCGATTGATCGCCAACGACCTGGGTCTTAAATCCGGCAGGCAACGTGGGCTGAATTTCAAGCAGCCTTGCCTTGACGGCGTCGGCCACGGCCACCGTGTTCTGTCCTGACTGTTTCGCGACGACCAAGGTAACCGCCGGCTGGCCGTTCAAACGTGCTTCCGTTCGCGGTTCTTCCGCGCCGTCTTCCGCATAGCCAACGTCGCTCAGCTTGACGGCGTAAGTACCGCGGCTGCCAACCACCAGGTCGTTAAACTCGGAAGGCTGAACGATGCGCCCCATGGTGCGGACAGTTAGCTCGCGGGTTCCTTCGTCAATGCGTCCGCCGGGAACCTCCATGTTTTGCGCGCGCACTGCATCGGCCACTTGCGCAACCGTGACATTGAAAGCACGCAACTTGTCCGGATCGACCCAAATCTGGATCTCGCGTTTGCGGCCGCCGATGATCGTCACCTCGCCCACGCCGTTGATGGATTCGATTTGTTGTTTGATTTTCTTGTCGGCGACGTCAGTCACTTCGCGCGGTGAACGCGGCGCGGAAACCGCGATACGTACGACCGGCGCGGCGTCGGTATCCAACTTCTGAACGATGGGCTGCTCGGCGGTTACCGGAAGATCGTTGACTATCAAGTCAACTTTGTTGCGCACTTCCTGTGCGGCGATGTTGGGATCCTTTTCCAGTAGAAACGTGATAAAAACTTGCGAAACACCCTCAACCGAGGTGGAACGCAGCTCGTCGATGCCGCTGATGGTATTCACGGCGCCTTCGACCTTGTCGGTGATTTCCGTTTCGACTTCCTGCGGTGAAGCGCCCGGATTTACGACTGTAACGGTGATCGTCGGTAGGTCGATCTTCGGAAAAAGATCCACGCCCAGCGACTTGTAGGAGAAGAGTCCGACGACGGTCAGACTCAGGATCAGCATCGTCGCGAACACCGGACGCCGGACACAAATTTCAGCTAGCTTTTGCATCTTTCGAAAGTTTCAAAGTTTCAAGTTTCAAGTTTCAGGTTTCAAAGGCAATCGAACTTGAAACTTGGAACCTGAAACTCGAAACTATTATTGTTTGACCGCCGCTCCATCACTTAACTGTTCGACATTGCTGCTCGCTACAACTTCGTTAGCCGCGATGCCGCTTTTGATTTCCACCAAATCGCCTTCGCTTTGTCCCAACTGAACCTGTCGTTCCTGCGCATGGCCATCCTTAATTACAAACACGCGGCTGACCCCGGATTCAGTGCGCACCGCGCGCGCGGGAACGAGCACCGCCGGGGCCGCGCGCGATTGCAGGATTCGCACGGTTGCAAATTGTCCCGGCTTCAACAGCCCGCCGTTGTTCTCAATCTCCGCTTCGAGAGTCAGCGTTCGCGAAGTTGGACTAACGTTGGGCGAGATACGCGCAATGCGGCCGCTAAAATTCCGGTCGGGCCAGGCGCTGGTTGTTACCGACACCGATTGACCAACGCTGACGACCGGTATTTGCTGTTCCGGAATATCAATTCGCACGCGCAAGGGATTTATTTTGACTACCGTCGCCACCTTCGAGGTCGTGGAGACATACTCACCAAGGTCGGCAGGACGATCCGATACGTAACCATTGATCGGTGAATAGACGTTGGCGTATGACAAACTGCGTAGAGCGAGGCCAAGCTGGCTTTCCGCGTTAGCTACGTTTGCCCGCGCCGTCATCACCGCCGCGTAGTTTTGGCGCGCCAGTGAAAGGGCTGACTCATACTGTTCCTTTAACTGATCGCGTTGCGCCTTCTGCTGATCGTACAGCGAACGGGAGATGTCTCCCGATTCAATCAGCTTCTCCGAGCGTCGCAAATTCTTCTCGGCGAGTTCCAATGCCACTCGGGCATTCGAAACTTCCGGCAGTTTGTTTAGATCGAACGACTGCCCGGGACGAATGCCAACCTTCTCTTCTGCCTGTCGCAGTGCGGCCTTTGCCTGATCGACCTGCGCCTGCGCCTGCTGCACGCGTAGTTTCAAATCCACATCATCGAGACGCACAATTGTCTGGCCCTGCCTAACGTAACTGCCCATCTCTACCGCAATTGAAACTACTTTCCCCGCTATCGAGGGAGTGACATCCGTTTGCTCTTCTCCCGTCAAACTTCCGGTCGCCTCGAAATACCGCGGCAACTCCCGCACGATCGCCGGCGCAGTAGTAACTTCCACCGCCACCGGCTGCGCGGCCGTGTTCGGCTGATCGTTTCTGACGTTCGCTTTGGAGCCTCCGCATGAACTTGCAAACAGCAGCAGGCCTGACAGGGCGAGCGCCAAAGAAAAAAGTCGTAAGGCCGAAACCTTTAATCTGGAAGATGCCATTAGCTCTAGTTCTTTCTCGAAAAACCGTTTCCGGAAACCTTACGTTCGACACGCTTTTTTAGTTGCGACCCGTCAGGGATGCTGATCCCATTCAGCAAAATGTTGGTAAAATGCTTCGCTGCAACCTCGTTTGAAATCTTGAGCAGGCGACGATTGGGGTCCCAAAGATTGTTGTTGAGCGAGTGATGAATGATCATCCCGATGAAGGAGCGAACGATGATCGCCGGATCAATTTTAGCCATTGCCCCATCGCGTTGCCGCTCGGTGATGTAACCACCCAGCAGAGCATAAACGCGCAGGATAAACTTTTCAAAAAACATTTCCGCCAGTTCGTGGCCTTCAAGAGCGGAATGCAGCAGTAGTCTCTGAAACTCCGGATCGCATTCGTGGTGATTGAGGGCGCCCAACGCCAACTGCTCAAACACTGCCCGGTCATCCTTCTGTTTAAGCGCCTCGGCAACCATCTGCTCGGGATTCATCGAGTCGCCCGAGCAAGCTTTATGATCGAGAATCGCAGTGTAAAGCTCCTGCTTGGTTGCGAAATGCCGAAACACCATCGCCTCGGAAACGCCGGATGCCTGGGCAATCTCCTTGGTCGTGGTGCCGCCAAAGCCCCTTTGCGAAAAAAGACTAACGGCCACCCGAAGGATTTGCAGCTTTCGCTCTTCGGCGCTCATGCGCGAGTTGCCGCCTGCTTGATTGGCGGTCGCGGGTTCGGATTTAGTGGTAGTTATTGCTTTACTCAAGAGGATCTTCGGTAGCACATCTGTCTCAAAGTAAGTACTTACTTACCACTGCTCGCCTTCCTTGTCAAGAGCCCTTTTGCCCCAGTTGTTTTGTATTGTTCCCGATCTAAACGATCCTGACTTGTACCCTTTCGCAACAAGCACTGGCGCCGAAATTCGGGCTGAACGAGGAGGACGAAAAGATTATTCAGCAGCGGGCACATCGGTCATCCATACTCTTCTTGAGACCGAACGACGACGATGTTCCAGGGTTGTTGGCTTTGTTTCTGCCGCGGAGGTTGCAGCGTTTCTGACACGGCACATTGTTTGCTCGTCAGCTAGTGATAACTTCCAATTAGTTTTCAGAAATTGTAGGCAACACTTCAAAGGAGAGCACAAGCATGTCGCAGAATAGATCAACCGAGTTCCCCGGGACTTCGCAAACAAGCGGACAGACAGACACCGGCAGTCAGACCGGAACAACCGGTAATGCCGGAACAAGCGGTAACGGCGGCGCCGGCACGGGAACGGCGACCGCGCTGGCGCAGACGGCCCAGCAATACGGCGAGAAAATTTCCGAAGTAGCAAGCCACGCCAAGGACTACGTCAGCGATAAAGTGGGCGTTGTCAGTGACAAGATCAAGGAGCTTCAGAATGCCGACCTCGCGGAAATCACTGAAAACGCCAAGGACTATGCACGCAAGAATCCGGGGCAGGCGATTCTGATTTCGGCAGCCGCCGGCTTGCTGGTTGGTTTAATCCTTCGCGGCCGCCGCTAAGGAATTTTTTGAGTGCTCGCCTTGGTTAGAGTTACCGGGCCGAGCGCCGACAGCGAAAGGAGTTACACGCAATGGCGTCCTCAGCTACCGGTGCGACATCAACTGCGTTGGCACCCACGGACACACAGAAGGCAGATGAAAGTCTTCCCACTCTTCTGAGTCGTTTGGGAGACGACATTATGCAACTCTTCGACACTAAGTTGAGTTTGCTCAAAGTGGAACTCAAGGAAGAGGTGAATGAGTATGCGCGCGATGGCATCATGATCGGCGTTGGTGGAATCATCGCGGCGATTGGGTTTGCGCTGCTGAATGTCGCGCTGGCATTTGGGATCTCGACGCTTTTTGCGAATGCCGACTTGAGCCAGCCGGCGAAGTACGCGATCGGGTTTGTAGCCGCAGGGGTACTTTATCTCATCGTGGGAACGGTAATAATCTCCACCATGAAGAACCGACTGGCAAAGCAAAGCCTCGTTCCGGACCGGACAGTTGAAGAGCTTAGAAAGGACAAGCAATGGCTGAAGAAAGAACTTTAGGACTCGCGCGCGCCCGCGAAGCGGACTCCGCCGAACCATCCAAGGAAGAGCTGCAGCGCCGCATGGAAGAAGCGCGGGATTCAATTACAAACACCGTGACGGAGATTAAAGAAACCGTGAGCCAACAATACGAGAACGTGAAAGACGCACTCGATTGGCGCGAACACTTCAAGAAGCAGCCGCTGGCGTGGACCCTTGGCGCCGCGGGAGTGGGATTTTTTGTAGGTTACGGAATTGCGGCCGCGTTCACCGGCAACGAGGGTGACGACCGCGATAACCATTACGACCGGGACGAGCCACACTACGCGTCATCGCCGGCGCGCTCGTTAACAGGACAGCCCATAACCCGTGAAACAATAAGCGCAGCATCTCCCGTAGCGTCTCCCGCAACGTCTCCCAAAGTCTCTGAGACTAAAGCCCAGGACCAGGGCCCGAGCATGCTCGAGCGTTTCCGAGAAACATCAGCCTACGAGCGCTTGAGCAAGGAGGCGGGAGCGCTGGGTGATCGTTTAGTGGAGGAACTTTCCGTAACCGCGCAGCAGGTTGTCCTGCCCGCATTATTAAAGAAAATCAAAAACTGGATCGGTCTTGACCTCTCGAATAAAACCCCACGTCAGTCGTCAATGGGCGGCCAGGCAGACAGCAGTTCAACCTACAACGCTGCGGTTGACGCACGCAGTTAAGCCGATACGAATTCTCGGAAAACTTTCAAAAGGGCGGGCCAGCCAGGCTCGCCTTTTTTCTTTCCAATACACTTTCCGAACCGTTCGCCACTGAATAATATTCAAATCAGTCCCAGCCCGGATTTGTGGTAAAGCAAACTGTTAGTTTGCGATG
>DASYMB010000390.1:0-7267 GCA_036009285.1 Pyrinomonadaceae bacterium
CGACGAAACGCTTTATTGGAGTTGCTTGCCGATGCCAGGATAGTTAAGTCGGAGCGATTGGAAGCATTGAGAAGCGAAACAAACGAACTGATTGCGATGTTTGTGAGCATGGCAAAAGGACCTAAATCGAAGATAGGGGCCACGGGGCGCAAGGTCATCCCTCATCCCTCCGCCCTCATCCCTTAACAATATGGCTGAACACGATCAGGGCTTTGTCCTTACCAGATTTGATTCGTTGATGAACTCGGTGCGGCGCACGGTGGGTGCCAAGGCCATGGACATCACCGCACCCGTGGTCAATTGGGCGCGTGCCTCGGCGTTGTGGCCGATGACGTTTGGGTTGGCGTGTTGCGCGATCGAGATGATTGCAACCGGCGCCGGGCGCTTCGACATCGATCGCTTCGGCGCCGGGGTGTTTCGTCCGAGTCCGCGCCAAAGCGATTTGATTATCATTGCCGGGACTGTCACGTTGAAGATGGGGCCGGTGGTGCGCCGGGTTTACGAGCAGATGCCGGAGCCGAAGTGGGCCATCGCGATGGGAGCTTGCGCCTCAACGGGTGGACCATTCGATTCTTACTCCACGATGCAGGGCGTCGATCGCTGCATTCCGGTTGACGTTTACATCCCCGGCTGCCCGCCGCGACCCGAAGCGCTCCTATACGGCTTGATGCGTTTGCAGGACATCATCATGCGCGAGGCGCCTTCAGCTTACATCTTTGAATCAGACGGCACCGTACATCGCCAGCAGGAACTTGAAGACCCGGATGAGTTGCAGGTGAGCGGCCATCCGGAGTCGCAGCAGATCGCGACTGGCGTCGTTTAATGTTTGATTTGATGACGAACCAAAAGGTCGCTTAGTAATCCCCCTTTCATAATGGCCGTACACGCTTCTGTAATATTCCCTCTTAGGATTTCTATAAAGCCCTCGTTGATTCACGAAACAAAATAAGCGCGCTTGCTTGCGCGCGGAGGTTTACTGATGAAGGTTAACGTTTCTAAGCGATTGATTTCGCTCGTGGCGGTGGTCGCCATGTTCTTAATGCCGCTCGTGGTAAACGCGCAACGCACTAAGCCTCGGCTCCGACGCGGTGTTCGCAGAACAACTGTTGTTGCGCCGGTGGTGCCGGTCGGCACAAATTTGAAGATTCGCCTTGAAGATACGTTGTCGAGCAAAGACTCTCGCGCCGGGGATCGGTTTACGGCCACGGTGCTCGATCCAGTTCGCTTTAACGAAGCAACGGTCACCGGCCATATCAGCTCGATTCAGAAATCAGGGAAAATCAAGGGGCGCACCAGCATGAACCTGGCGTTTGACTCGATCCGTTTCAGCGATGGGCGCAGCGCGACTTTGCACGGCTACGTCACGCGCGTCTATGGCACCGACTCCGGCAGAGCGGACAACGAAGGTGGGGTCGAGTCAGGCAGCCGTACGAAGCAAACGGTGAAACGCGGAGCGATCGGAGCCGGGGCCGGGGCGGTGCTGGGGGCGATTATCGGCGGCGGCAAAGGCGCGGCGATTGGTTTGATACTGGGCGGCGCCGGTGGCGCGGGTTCGCTCGCGGTGCAGGGCAGCAAGGAGTTGAAACTCGATTCAGGCACCGAGATGCTTGTTCGCGTTACGCGTTAAGCGGGCGTCGGTCGATTTCGATCCAGCGCAGAAGCGCAGACTTAAGAGGGCGCAGGGAAACCTTCAAGGTGTTCTTGCGCCTTATATTTTTTCCAGTGTGAAATACCGGCAGAGTCTTATGTAAAGCAAACTGTTAGTTTGCGTCGCGTGGTAACCTTTCGGGCTTAATGGCGATGAAGAATCGCAAACTAACAGTTTGCTTTACGTTCCTTCCCAAACCTGACTGCTTGCGGTTGAGTTTCAACTCTTCAGCGAAAGCCCTTCAAGAGTCGAGAAATCAGTTGGAAGAAAACCCGGGCTTTCTCCGTCTAACGTTTTGTTAGAACAACATGGAGGAGCCGGATGGAGCAGCGCGCGGTAATGTCGGAACCGATTGTTGACGAGCGCGTCATCGAAGCCTGTCAGGCTGGGGACAGGGAGGCTTTCCGTCTGTTGTTTGAGACTTACAAGGATCGCGTGTTCTCAATTGCAGTCTATTCCTTCGGCGGCGATGAGACGGCGGCCAGCGACGTTTCGCAACAGATATTTCTGAAGTTGATGACCAGCATTGGCCAGTTTCGCGGTGAGTCTGCTTTTACGACCTGGCTTTACCGGCTGGTTGTGAACGCCTGCAAGGATGAGCAGCGCAAGCGCAGGCGCTGGTTGCCGTTTGGAGAGGGAACGCCGATGGGCCGAGTTGAAGAAAAGAGACCGCAGGAGAAGCGCTACGCGAAGTTGGAAATTGCCGGTTCAGTGCAAGCGGCCATCACGGAACTAAAGCCCAAGCTGCGCCTGGCGATTCTACTCAAGTACGTCGAAGATCTTTCTTACGAGGAAATAGCGAGCGTGCTGGATTGTTCCAAGGGCACGGTGGCATCGCGACTCAATCGCGGCCATAAGGCGTTGGCCCGAAAGTTAGTTCATCTTCGCCATGAGCTTGAGTAGGACAGACATCCCTGCCTGTCCCTCGGGTTCGCCAAGTTTTTTTGGAGAGTAGCTATGTTTTCGAAGCACGTTACGAAAGACTTATCGGCCTACTGCCACGGCGAAATCCCTAGCGAGCAGTCGCGGCAGATAGCCGAACACTTGATTGGCTGCAATCAGTGTCGCGCCGAGTTTGAAGAGATCAAACTGGGGGTGAAACTTGCGGAGCGCCTACCACAAATTTCGGCCCCTGACTCACTCTGGCTGGATCTGCAAAATCGCCGGGCCGCTGAAGCCAGCACGAATGAAGCTCACCCGCGCAGACCGTCTCGATTTTCTTTCAAGGGTTTGCGGCCCGCCTTCGCCGGCGTTGCCGTGGGCTTCTTGTTGATAATTGGTTTTGGATCGCTGTGGATCTATACGCGCGAGGCGCGTCCGTTTTGGGAAGTTGCGCGTCTCAACGGCACACCCAGAATCGGATCTTCCCGGATCGAGGAAAAGGGACGGCTGGCGGTGGGCCAATGGCTGGAAACCGATGGAGATTCGCGCGCGAAGATCGAGGTCGGCTCCATTGGGCAGGTGGAGATCGATCCGAACACCAGGGTACGGCTGGTTGAAACAAAAGCGACTGAGCATCGGCTCGAGTTGATGCATGGCAAAATGAGCGCGAGGATATGGGCGCCGCCGCGGCTGTTTTTTGTGGACACGCCTTCCGCGGTTGCGGCCGACCTGGGTTGCGGCTATACGTTGGAAGTTGACGACGAAGGTTCGGGACTCTTGCACGTCACTTCCGGTTGGGTTGCATTGAAGTTGAAGAATCGCGAATCGATGGTCCCGGCCGGTGCTACTTGCGCCACGCGTCCGGGCGTCGGTCCGGGTACGCCATACTTTGATGATTCGTCTGAGATATTTCGAGAAGCGCTGTCTCTCGTCGATTTCAAACCTATTGTAAACGAGCTGGGTAAAGTGACAGCGCTTGAAATCCTGCTTGTCAATGCGCGGGTGCGCGACACCCTCTCGTTGTGGCACTTGCTTTCGCGGGTCGATATCAGCGACCGCTCACTCGTTTACCGGCGCATGGCCGCTCTGGTGCCGCCTCCTGACGGCGTTACGCGCGAAGGAGTGTTACAACTCAATGAGCCGATGTTGCAAATATGGAAAGACAAACTGGAAACGACCTGGGGCAATGAATCGATTGGCGGCGTGCAGAAAGCCTGGATAAATATTTGGACGCGCGCGCTCGGAAAAGTGGACGGGCTCCAGGGCAAAAACCGGATCCAGGCAGAAGCCCGACCGTGAGGGAGGTATCGGTAGGCAACTGACACCTGGTTGAAATGAGCTCTCCCTAACGGTCGGGCTTCCGCTTGGTTGCGGATAGTTAATGAGATTGAGACGCAGTCGTTTGATTGAGCGAGGAGTGCGTATGAACGCAAAAGTCATTTTTGTAATACTTGCAATCCTGTTCCTCTTCATGTCGATCCATGTAGTTGCGCATCCGGCCAATGGCATTGTTCTCGATCACGCTGGAAACATTTACTTCAGCGATCTCGAAACGATTTGGAAGATTGATACCGGGGGTAAACTTTCGGTGTTTCGTGCCGGCGTGAGCGGCCGGCATGTACACGAGTTAGCGATTGACGGACAGGACAACATTTACGGCGCGGACCTCAGTTATGAGTCGCAGAAGTTTATCAGCGACATCTGGAAGATGACTCCTGACGGGAAATTCCAATACCTTCTTGAGCCGACCGACAAACCGCCGCGCGCCTTGAGCATTTGGCGCGACCGCGAAGGCAATAATTATTGGATCGATCAAAACAATCACACCAAAACGCAGACGCTTCTGTTGCGGCATACCCCCGATGGCAAAATAACAACACTCGCGGGCGGCGCGTATGGACATGCAGACGGCAAAGGAACCGCGGCCAGATTCAGCAGTGTGGGCGGCGTGGCTTTTGGGCCCAATGGCAGTTTCTATCTTGCCGACGGATCGTTCCTGCGAATGGTAGCGACTGACGGCACAGTTACCACCTTGGCAAGTGGGCTTGACGCCCGCACGAAAGAAGACAAGCCGGTTTCACCCGCGGACTCGTATGGAAATCTGGCCGGCGTGGCGGTTGATTCGGCGAACAATGTCTACGTCGCCGATGCGGGAAATCGGCGGCTCTTCAAAATTAACCGGGAGGGGAAAGTAGAGGTTGTGTTACGGACCGACTCGCCGTTTTTCCCCAATGGCGTTGTTGCTGCACCAGACGGGAATATCTATGTACTGGAAGTTGGCTTCACTCTGCCAAGTACATCGAGTGGTCCACGAGTGCGCAAGATCGCGGCGGACGGTAAGAGCACGATCCTGGCGATAGTGGGTGCGCAAAGCAGCGAAGCAAATGTGACCGCAACAGTGGCGCGCAATCCCGGACCATCGACTGAGAGTTTCCTGTCATTCTTCCTGGTGGGCGAAGGAATCAAATACTCCGTTTTGATTCTTGGTGTAACTGTTTTGTTTGCCGGCGCTATCCTATGGCAACGACGCAAGAGGCAGCGAGTATGAAAAAACTATTTCGAGTATTGCGATGGGTAGTGATTGGCGGCGTTTGTTGTTTCATAGTCGCGCAGTTCTTTGGTCCAGCGAAGACTAATCCCGCTTCCGAGCGGACCCAGTCAATCGATTCTCGGGTCCAGGTGACACCGCAAGTAGCGGCGATCTTCGATCGTTCCTGCAACGATTGCCACTCAAACAAAACGCGTTGGCCGTGGTATTCAAACGTTGCGCCGATCTCGTGGTTTGTAATCAACCACGTGAATGAAGCACGTCAGAATCTAAACTTTTCCGAGTGGGGCCGGTATACCGAGCGCGATGCTGACGGGATGCTTAAACAAATCTGCCGGGAAGTGAGAGCAGGCGCGATGCCGCTCAGCAGTTATACGCCGCTGCACCCCGGCTCAACGCTTTCGCCGGAAGATGTGAAGACACTCTGCGACTGGACGGCAGCCGAGCGCGCACGAATTGCAGCTCCGTAAGAGGTCTTGGCTGCGGATTTGCGCAGATGAACGCGGATCAGATTTGTCAGAACCACCTGCGATAGCGGGTGGGCCCGACGAACATTGCCCGCCCGCTACTGCAAGCGTTCTGACAGTTCATATTCCAACTAAGTGGCGCGTGTCGTTGATACAAAGCACGCGCACAAAGTCGTCGTCGCGCAGATCGAAGCGTGCGATGCCGCAGTTTGCAGTTGCGATCCAAACGGGCTTGAGATCGGGAGCGTCTAACGCGCCCATCAGATGCAGTATCAAAATGCAGATGGTGCCGGTATGAGCGAAGAGAGCGATGCGACCACCGCGGTGTTGCTCGATTGCTTCGTCAAGTTGTCGCGAGGCGCGGTCGAGTGTTTGCCGGTAACTTTCGCCGCCTAGCAATACGTGTTCGAAGTCACGGCGCAGCAGCGCCTGGTATTGTTCCGGATGACGGTCGGCGGCTTCTTCAAAGGTCAGGCCTTCCATCACTCCCACGCTGCGCTCGCGCAGGGCGTCGGTAGTTTCCAGTGGAACTCCGGTGAGTTTGGCCAGCGGCGTTGCAGTCTCAATCGCCCTCGGTAAATCACTCGAATAGATTGCATCAAACTTTTCAGACGCGAGGGCCTTTGCGGTCGCTTCTGCTTGCTTGCGCCCGCGCGGGGAGAGTGGCGTGTCAGTGTGGCCGCCGAAACGACCTTCAGCGTTTCCCTGCGATTGGCCGTGACGAATGATTACGACGTGGGTAGTTAAAGGCATAGTTTCGATTTCCAAGCAGAAGCCCGACCGTCAGGAAGGGCTGCATTCCGAGGTACTCACGGGAGCCCTTCCTGACGGTCGGGCTTCTGCTTGGCTCGCGAGCCAAACCTAAGCCGCAATAGCTTCTTTCTTGAGTTTCTCCGCTTGGTCGTGAGTGATGAGCGCCTGGATGATTTCATCGAGGTTGCCTTCCATGACGAGATCGAGTTGGTGAATGGTCAGCCCGATGCGATGGTCGGTGACACGATTCTCTTTGAAGTTATAAGTACGGATCTTTTCGGAGCGATCGCCCGAGCCAACCATCGAACGACGTTCGCTCGCAACCGCGTCGTGTTGCTTCTGTTCCTCGAGCTCCTGCAAACGCGCGCGCAATACGCGCATCGCCTTCTCACGGTTCTTGATCTGCGATTTTTCGTCCTGCATGGAAACAACCAGATTCGTCGGCAGGTGGGTAATGCGCACGGCGGAGTAGGTGGTATTAACCGACTGACCTCCCGGACCCGAAGAGCAGAAGGTATCGATGCGCAGGTCCTTGAGATCGATCTTCACGTCAACCTCTTCGGCTTCCGGCAGCACCGCCACGGTAATAGCTGAGGTGTGAATTCGTCCGCTCGCTTCCGTTTGGGGCACGCGCTGCACACGATGCACACCGGATTCGTGCTTCATCTTGGAATAAACTTTATCGCCCTCGATCAAAATGATCGCTTCTTTGAAACCACCGATTCCCGATTCCGATGCTTCCAGCACTTCAAAGCGCCACCGCTGCCTTTCAGCATAGCGGCTGTACATCCTGAGCATGTCGGCGGCAAACAAGGTGGCCTCGTCGCCGCCCGTGCCGGCGCGTATCTCCACAATCACATTCTTTTCGTCGTTGGGATCCGAAGGGACCAACAACAGCTTTAACTCCGTGTCGGTCGCTTCGAGTTTACGCTGAAGAGTTTCGACTTCCAGTCGCGCCATCGCTCGCAT
>DASYMB010000391.1:0-3182 GCA_036009285.1 Pyrinomonadaceae bacterium
AGCTTGCATTCCAGTTTGCCTGATAGATCCTCGGCGGAAAAATTCGCGGCGATATAAGGATCGGTCGCGGGATTCCAAAGATCGTAATCAACCCCATTAGTAACACCGGCCAGTCTATCGCGGCGCGCGCGTAGCAGCCAATCGAAACCCGCACCCTGTTCAGGCGTCTGAATCTCTTCCGCATAACGACGACTGACGGTAGAAAGCGCATCGGCCGCGAGCAGTCCGGCTTTCAAGGCGGAGGCGGTTCCCTTGAGCATGAAGTCGTCTTTATCCGGCGCTTCACCGAAGCCAAGCCACCACAGATCGTTTGCGTCAAATGCGCCCTGGTACGCAAGATTGTGGATCGAAAACAGAGTCTTGATACTGCGAAAGAATTCGTCGTAACGACGGCGTGCGCGCAGTTCCATCATGGCGAAACCGCAAGGCCAATCGTTGCCATGCACGATGTCGGGCTGCCACTCGATATGTTTAATTAAGGCGAGCGCCGCGCGGCAGAAGAAGGCGAAGCGTTCGTGATCATTCGAATAGCCGTAGATGGAGGGCTTCGCGAAAAACTCAGGAGCATCGATCAAATAGGCCGGGGCCCCCGCCGCATCGCTTTGATAAATACGCGTGGCCCTGATCTGCCCGCGCCACTCAACCGGAACATCTTCAATAACTTCAGCGCTGAGAAGACTGCGATCGATTTGCTGGAAGAGCGGAAGGATTACACGCGCGTCAACTTCCTGTTTGGCGAGAGCTTTGGGAAGGGCCCCGGCTACGTCGGCGAGTCCGCCAGTCTTGGCGAAGGGCACAACTTCAGATGAGAGGATCGCGACGCGCATTGGAGAAGGATAGCTTATCGGGGAAGAAGATCTGGAGGTTAACCATGAAAGGAAAAGAGACGGAAGGTCAGAATATTCATCCTTCACCCTTCCGCCTTCATCCTTACTTTCTTAGCTCTGCATCGACGCAAGAAACTCCGCGTTTGACTTCGCCTTCTCCAGCCGCTCGAGTACGACTTCCATCTGCTCGACCGGCGACAGCGGATTCAGCACGCGGCGCATGACCCAAATTCGGCTCAAGTCTTCCTTGCTGAGTAGCAGCTCTTCTTTGCGCGTGCCTGAGCGTTGCAGATCGATTGCGGGGAACAGTCGTTTATCGCTCAGCCGGCGATCCAAATGAATTTCCGAGTTACCCGTACCTTTGAACTCTTCAAAAATCACGTCGTCCATGCGCGAGCCGGTGTCGATTAGCGCGGTGGCGATGATCGTCAGCGATCCGCCTTCTTCGATGTTGCGAGCGGCGCCGAAGAATCGCTTCGGACGCTGCAGCGCATTGGAATCGATACCGCCGGAGAGAATCTTGCCGCTGGGCGGCACCACTGCGTTGTGCGCCCGCGCCAATCGGGTGATCGAATCCAGCAGAATCACCACGTCGCGCTTGTGCTCGACCAGTCGTTTGGCTTTCTCGATCACCATGTCCGCAACCTGTACGTGACGGGTTGGCGGTTCGTCAAAGGTTGACGAGATCACCTCGCCGTTGACCGATCGCTGCATGTCAGTGACTTCTTCCGGCCGCTCATCTATAAGCAGGACAATCAACGTGACTTCCGGATGGTTCTGGGTAATGGAGTTTGCAATGGTCTGAAGCAGCATCGTCTTGCCGGTACGCGGCGGAGCAACGATCAAGCCACGCTGACCTTTTCCGAGCGGCGTTACCAGGTCGATGACTCTGGCGGACAGGTTCTCCTGCGTCACCTCCATCTTCAGCATCTCGTCCGGATAGAGCGGCGTAAGATTATCGAAGAAAACTTTTTCGCGCGCCTGATCGGGAGATTCGAAGTTTATGGCTTCAACCTTGATCAGCGCGAAATAGCGTTCGCCCTCTTTGGGTGGGCGAATCTGCCCACTGACTGTGTCGCCGGTGCGCAAATCAAATTTGCGTATCTGTGAAGGCGAAACGTAAATGTCGTCAGGCCCGGGCAGATAGTTGTATTCGGGAGCGCGCAGGAAACCGAAACCGTCGGGCAGCGTTTCAAGCACGCCCTCAGAAAAAATCAAACCGCTCTTTTCAGTTTGCGCCGCGAGAACTTTAAAGATCAGCTCCTGCTTGCGCATTCCGGTTGCGCCGGGCACGTCCATGCCTTTGGCAATACTGGTGAGCTTGGAGATGGACATCTCCTTGAGGTCGGCGAGGTTCAGGAAACCTTCGCTGCCGAAATCTCTGCCCTCCCGGCCTTCTTTTTCGGGAGCATCGGCGGTAGCTACACTGCCGCCATTAACTTCGTTGTTGTCGTCGTTATTCGCGCCTGAAGCACTCGATGCGCGTGAACGTGTTCTCTGTGCCATATCAATTTATTCCTATCAATTCGTTCTTAAATAATCTCACTCAAGAGGCCGGCGATCACCAGCGGCCAGTTAGTTTTGGGTTGTGGTAGTTTGAGAAACTGGAAAAGTCGCAGACCGGAAACAAACCGTAATGATCCGGCGAAGCCTGGGCGCCACTGGCGAGGCTACAACGCGACTCTCTTCAAAGATGTTATGCAATTTACCTCGATGTCGAGCGAGTCACCAGCACTGCTTGGATGCGATGTAGACGGCCGTTCGTGGTCTAGAGTAATTCCGGGTTAACACAAGGGGCTTTGAGAATTTTTGATTCGACGCTCTACCTTGGTTCCGGGGGCCGGCTTCATTCCGAAACATTTAAACGAGGTCAGGGTGCTTGAAATCAGATAATGTGCTCTCGATTGCCCGCCAAACTTCATTACCGCCGCGTCCAGTCTTAGCGGAAAAAGCAACCACGCTATCCTCGCTGAACACGCGCTTAACGCGTCCTAAACTTGCTTTCAATTCGTTGTTAGATAGCTTATCGGATTTCGTGGCAACTATTAATCGTGGCCTGGCACTGTGCTCAAGCCACTCGTGAAGCTGCAAATCCAAGGTTGTGGGTTCGTGGCGCGAATCTACGATGTGAATTGATAGCACAAGCTGCTCCCGCTTTGCAAGGTAGCTCGTCACCATCTCACCCCAACTTGATTTTATCGCTTTCGGTACGCGAGAATAACCGAAGCCAGGAAGATCGACAAATCGAAACCGCTCGTTAATCAGAAAAAAATTCAGCGACTGGGTCCTGCCTGGCGTTCCGGAAGTGCGAGCCAAGCCACGAACGGAGAGCAGGGAATTGATCAAACTCGACTT
>DASYMB010000392.1:0-4762 GCA_036009285.1 Pyrinomonadaceae bacterium
CGTGAAGTAAAGGTTTGATTTGATCGACGTTAAGCTTCCCGTCACTGGTGGCGATGACAATCAGTTTGCAGCCGGTAAACTTTTCAGGCGCGCCGCATTCGTTTACGTTAATGTGCGCTGTTTCGGCGCAAATGATTGCCTGGTGCGACTCAGTGCTCGCCTTTAAACCCAACACGTTTGCGCCGGTGCCACCGAAAACGAAAAAGACCTCGGCATCCTTGCCAAGCTGGTTGCGCAACGACTTGACCGCGCCTGCAGTGTAAGGATCGCCGCCATAGGCGATCACATGACCATCGTTGGCGGCCGCGATCGCTTCCATAATCTTTGGATGAACGCCGGCGTTATTGTCACTTGCAAAACTGCGTCGTGGTTTCGGTTGTTTGGTCATCACAAATATTCTTGTTGGTTTGTGCTCAGTACCTGGACCTTTGTACTTTGATTTCCCTGCCATGCTCGAATCAAAAGGACTCGCTTGAGCCTACAACAAAGTACGAAGCACCAAGTACACGTTTTGTTCATGCTTTTCCAGACTTAAAATCCCTTATGATCTCACGCGCCGCGTTGGCGCCGGGCGTGCCGGTCACGCCGCCGCCCGGATGCGTGCCCGCGCCGCACAGGTAGAGTCCCTTGATGGGCGTGCGATATTGCGCCCAGCCGATCAACGGCCGAAAGGCGAAGAATTGATCGAGCGACTGCTCGCCGTGGTGAATGTGGCCACCACTAAGTCCGTAAGTCTCCTCCAAATCAAGCGGCGTGATCACTTGCCGAGCAACAATCAACTCCTTCAAGTTTAGCGCGGAATCAGCCAAGACACCGATCACACTATCGGCAAACTCCTCGCGCCGCGAGTTCCAGTCGCCCTCCTTCAATTCGTACGGCGCATATTGCACGTACACTGACATCACATGAGCTCCCGCTGGTGCGAGAGTGGCATCGAGCAATGAAGGTATCGCGATATCCAGGTACGGTTGCGGCGAGTAGTCGCCATACTTCGCCGCGTCAAACGCCCGCTCAAGGTAGTCGATGTCTGGTCCCACGTGAATGCGCCCGGAGAGTTTCGCCTTTGCGTCCTTCCCTTCGACTCCGATGAAAGACGGTAACCCAGACAGCGCCAGATTGATTTTCGCAGAGACTCCCGTCGCCCGATAGTTACGAATCTTTAGGAGGAAACTTGGATCCAGATCGACAGTGTCCACCAACTTGAGAAACGTCGTGCGCGGATCGGCGTTTGAAATAATCGCACGCGCGGAAATTTCTTCTCCGCTGCTGAGCAATACTGTGGCAACTCTTTCCTCCTTTACCACGATTTTTTCAACCTGCGTTCCGGTCCTTATTTCAACCCTCTCGTTTCGCGCGGCGCTCGCGAGCACTTCGCTGAGCGCGCCCATCCCACCACGCACGAATGCAGAAGGACTAATCGCATGACCATCCATTGCTGCTTGCCACAGTAGACCGGCGCTCGTGCCGGCTGACCATGGGCCGGCAAACGCACCGAAGATTCCACGCGCCGCGATCGCCGCTCGCAGCAGTTCGGTTTCAAAAAACTCCGAAACCAAATCTGCCACCGCCATCGGTCCCCAGCGCAGCAAGCGATACGCATCCTTTTTACCCAGGCCGCGAAACGAACGGCCCAGCTTTCCGAGGTTCCAGACGTCTGCGACGGCGGGTTTTTCTAATGAAGGAGGGGTCATTGCGAGCAGCGGCCTTAACACTTTGCCGATGCGCGAGAAGCTTTGCACGAATTCTGAGTAGCTCTTCGCGTCGCGGGCCGAAAACTTTTCCAGCTCGCGAATTGTTTTGGCGTCGTCGTCTTGAATACAGATCGAAGGTCCATCCGGCGCAAGGGCTAACAGCCGAGCAGCAGGAGTGATGATCTCGAGCCCGTGTCTCGCGAGTTTCAGATCTTTTATGATCCGAGGAAAAAACGGCGCTGCGGAGTGGGCCAGAGTTGAGCAACGAAATCCGGGATGAATTTCTTCGGTAACGGAAGCGCCACCGACAATCTCGCGTCGCTCAAGGACCAGGGTTTTCAGTCCGGCTTTAGCAAGATAACAGGCCGCGACCAGTCCATTGTGGCCGCCGCCGATGATGATGATGTCATGGGTTTTCATCCTCGTCTTCGCTAGTTCAGAAAGATTAGCCGCGGATTCACGCGAATAAACGCGGATTCAGAATACAACCCACATCCAGGAGCGTGCTTGTTTTGCATCACGCAAGTAACAGTCGGCCTTTTCCTGATCCGCGTTCATCCGCGAAAATCCGCTAAATCATTTTTTATCCTTCAGCATCTGCAGCGCCGCATTTCGTCCCGGCGCGCCCATGATGCCCCCGCCCGGATGCGTTGCCGACCCGCACATATAAAGGTTGCGAATCGGAGTCCGGTATTGCGCCCAACCCGGCGCCGGCCGCAGAAAGAAAAGCTGTTCGAGAGTCAGCTCACCTTGAAAAATATTGCCTTCAGACAAACCAAACTCGCGCTCCAGATCCAACGGCGTCAAAACCTGGCGATGCAGAATCAGGTCTTTGATGTTTGGCGCGTGTTCCGCAATCGTATCAATAACCGTATCGCCAAACTCCTCGCGCTTCTCATCCCAGTCTCCTTCTTTCAAGTTGTAAGGAGCGTACTGCACAAAGCACGACATCACATGCTTACCCGGCGGCGCCACGGATGGATCAGTCAAACTCGGAATGACAATGTCGATGTAAGGACGGCGTGAGAAGCGTCCATACTTGGCCTCGTCGTAGGCCCGTTCCATGTAGTCGACGCTGGGCGAAATGGAGATTGCGCCGCGCAGATGCGGCCCCGTTCCCGGCAGAGCTTTGAGATTCGGCAAACCGTCGAGTGCGAGATTCACCTTGCCCGAAGACCCGCGATACTTGTAGCGCTTAAGATCATCGGCGAAGTCGACAGGCAAATGTTCTTCACCAACCATCTTCATAAACGTCAAACGCGGATCGACACTCGACGAGATAACATCCGCGTAAATTTCATCGCCGTTTTTGAGTACCACTCCCCGCGCCTGGCCGTTCTTCAGGATGATCTTTTCAATAGCTGCCTGCGTGCGAATCTCCGCGCCGGCTTCGCGCGCCGCGTCGGCAATGGCATTTGAAATCGCGCCGGTGCCGCCGCGCGACAATCCCCACGAGCGAAAGGCGCCGTCGATCTCGCCCATGTAATGATGCAGCAGCACGTAAGCTGTGCCGGGTGAGCGAACACCAAGAAACGTGCCGATGATTCCGGAGGCAGACATCGTTGCCTTGAGCACGTCAGTCTCGAACCACTGATCGAGAAAATCGACGGCGCTCATTGTCATCAACTGCACCTGATTGTACTTGTCTTCGTCCGGCAGGTTTTGAAATCTGCGCCCGAGAAAATAGAGATCCTTGAGTCCCTTCGGCTTCAGCGACATGGGATCCGGCGGCGTCATGCTCATGATAGGCTTCACGAAGCGGGCCATTTCCAGCATGGCTTTGCCGTACTCATCGTAAGCCTCGGCGTCGAGCTTCGAATGGCGGGCAATCTCGCGGCGAGTCTTTGCGTGATCGTTGACGCGCCAGAGGTAATCGCCGTTGGCCATCGGCGTAAACGTGCCGTCGAGGGGAAGAATTTCTAAACCGTGACGCGGCAAGTCGAGCTCACGAATAATTTCCGGACGCAGTAACGATACAACGTAGGAACAAACTGAAAACTTGAAACCGGGAAACACTTCTTCCGTGACCACTGCGCCGCCGAGAACATGTCTGCGCTCGAGCACGAGCACACGTTTGCCCGCGCGCGCGAGATACGCAGCGTTCACCAGACCGTTATGGCCGCCACCGATGACGATAACGTCGTATTTACTCATTCAATATTTAGATAGACCGGCAAGTCACAATTCACGTCTGGCATGAATCACCGCGGCCACGGTGACGGTCTCATTGTCAATGCGATAGATGATTCGGTAGCTGTATGCAAAAACTTCCCTAATAAACTTCGAGCCAAATTCAGGCACAATCCTGCCAGCGAAGGGGAAGTTTTCCAAATTACGTGTGGAGTTAATTACTCTGCTGACTACAGTGCCGGCATAGGAGACGGAATCGCGGGATATGTAGCTGGCAATCGCTTCGATGTCTTCGAGAGCGGTGGGAGACCACACTACTTGGTAAGCCATTTTCCCAATCGCCGTTCAGCTTCATCCTGTGGAACTGTGCCCTGACTGTCAGCCGCATCGAGTCCCTGGCGAACTTTCTCTATGACATAGAGATGATACTGAATCTCTTCAAGCGAACAGTCGTCTGGTAATTTACTTAGTAACGATTCAACTTCCTGCTTTGCGGTAACCATGAGAACTCGCGCCTCCGTAGACGCTCATTCTACGCCCGATACTTCGCGTTTATCAAAACCGAGTCGGTCAGGGTTTCAGCTCGCATGCAAGATCTGCGGCATTACACGCGAACATCAAGCCCCCGATCAGTGCTGTCAGTCGAGTTTGTTCGTGTCTATGCTTGAGGATATAGGTCCGAGAAAAGGAAACGCTACCTTACCATGCATGTGATAAGCCGGAAGCGATTAAATGAATTCGCCGCTTGAGTATCCTGAGACTAGAACCGCTCTTGCGCATCGGTATCGTTCAGTAAAACGAACTAACTTTTCATCAATTCCAACGCTGAAGGAAATATTCCTACGGCGGACCAGGTAGGAAAGCTGACAGTATTCAATGTAAGTGGAAACAAGGTGCGAGTTATCGCCGCAATCCACTATAATCGAAAGCGTATCTATATA
>DASYMB010000393.1:0-4000 GCA_036009285.1 Pyrinomonadaceae bacterium
GCCCGTCTGCCGCGCAATCGCCGCCACGTCGGTGTACGAGTTTCCGGTCGACGTGGTTGAACCTTGAACGCAGCCGTCTCCAGTACAGCCGTCGGCGTAAGCGACCAGAATGCGGCCCTGCCGATCGACGTCAATGCCGATGAAGTCGAGCAGGTTGCGGTGTGGAGGAGAACCCCCGCCGAGGTGAATACCGT
Source organism: Pyrinomonadaceae bacterium (assembly GCA_036009285.1). Taxonomy (GTDB): domain Bacteria; phylum Acidobacteriota; class Blastocatellia; order Pyrinomonadales; family Pyrinomonadaceae; genus PSRF01. The sequence goes on from DASYMB010000393.1 coordinate 195, forward strand.
TGCGCTGCACCGGATCGTTTGGCGTCGCGTCAGAGACTAGCCAATGCGCGCCGCCGTCGTAAGTGGTGGCTATATAGAGATGCCAGGTACCCGTGAATGCCCGGTCGTCCGGCGCACCGCCTACAGTCGAACCCAGGAAAGCAAACGCGGCGCGGTCGTCATCGCCGGCAACTATGCTGGGGAAAGCGATGGACTTGATGCCCACTAAACTTCCAACATCAAAACCATTTTTCCACGTCAAACCGCGATCGTCCGAAACAGCCACGCCCGCGATGCTGTCGCCGCCGCCGAACGACTCGTAGATCCGACCCATTGGTTTATTGTCGATGGTCTTGACAACATCGCCGCGGCCGACAGCAACAGCCGGATCGCTGCTGGAACTGATCGTCCCCGGAATCGGACGTATGCTCCAGCTCATGCCGTTGTCTTCAGAAACCACCGCGGCTTCGTTGCCGGCGCAGTCCCGGTTTGGCACATAGACGGTGCCGTCTGGTCCAACCTTCACGTGACCGTGTATACCGACGCATTCCGTCGAATAAGTAGGCACGCCTGGTCCAAAGGTCAGTCCGCCGTCGTCACTACGGGCGCAGAACGCAAAGGCCACAATGTCCTGGGAACAGTAATAGACGGCGCGCGAATAAACCGATCCCATCAACGGCGCGCGGAATGGACCGCCGCCAATGCTCTGGTGGTCCACGCCCGAAGGAATGCCGCCACCCTGGCTGGGAGTCCAATGCTCGCCGTCGTCATCTGTGTATGAAGAAAGGCTGTCCTGCCCGGTTAGTTGTGAAACGAAGGTGCGGCTGAGATCGGGGACTTGCAAGTTGTAGCCATGGTCGGTGAACAGGATTGGATCGAGACTCTCCTGAGAGTTCGGGGCGCTCTTGTCTTCCCAGGTTGACGTTGGACTGGTGGGACAGGAATCGTCGAAGGTTACGCGAAACGTAGTAAGCGAAGAAATAAACATGGCCCTTCCGGAGCTCCAGTTAACTCCGATGGAAGGTTCGCCGGCATCCGTTCCTTTGCCCGTCTTGATCACATCAGGCTGCGGATAGAAATTTTGAAATCGCGGCGCCAAACCCGTTCCCGCAACCGCCGGCGCAACTCCCGGAACTACGGTTGCAGTACCGTGATATTGATCCGAATTCGGCGCGACCGCAGCGTAGGCCACGTGGACCGTGTATAGGCCCACACCATCAATAACCGGATTGAGAAACGCAACCTCTTCAGTGTTGGGCTGACTACTGCCTGGCCCCTTGCCCGCCACTGGGCCAGTCAGATCGCCCTTGTGAATGTAGACGTCATAATCATTTGACCCGAGCGACCAATTGATTCTTACCTTAAGGACCTTGCTGGTCCAATCGGCCTGGGTGCCGGTGACAGTGAGCGCAAAGCTGTCGCAGTTTTTGCCGGGACCGTCGTCGATGCATTGTGCCTCGCCCAATTCCGCGCCGGTGCCGGTTACATCGCCGAGCCACGTGACGGGTGTGCCGCCAATCGTGGGACCGATGCTTCCGCTCGCCGGGTTTGCCGCGCGGGTATTAAAAAGGAACAACGACGAACCGGCGGTCAGTGCCAACGCAACGAAGACAAAGAGCGTGCGAAGCCCGGGCGCTCGCCCTTTCAGCGCATTCGAGTTCACTGACAAATTCCTTGTATACCGATTCGCCTTGTTTCGCTGCCTCACTGGAACCTCCCGGACGACCTAAGCCGCGGCCTGTTCGATTCAGACTGAAGATTTCTGGGGATAGCTTGGGAGCACGATACGGCTCCGCGGTTGAGAAATACTTGAGGATGAAATCCTCAAGCTGCCGCTAAACTTCGTCATTGGAATCAATACCAAATCACAATAAAAGCGAGTTGAACACTCACTGTTCCCGGTGTATTCGGAGGGGATTATTTGGGGCGGCGCGAAGTCACGCGAAGTCACACTGCGGCGACTATACGCGGACCAACCGCTGTTGGCAGGAGTCGGGATCGTCGGGTCAGTTACCTACTTGATGGGGAGTCTCTGGGAGGGAATCTTCGTTCAGGGGTGTGCAAAATTTAGCATCGGCTTCAGAGCGTTGTCAAAACGAATCCTACCGAGTCTGTTTAGAAAGCGGACTTGTCGCCCGTGTTTTGTAACCACCGACGCGCGGCGGACGGTCGCTTTGGTGTAAAGCAAACTGTTAGTTTGCGATCGTCGGTGCCATTCAACTCGAATGGTTTCGACACGACGCAAACTAACAGTTTGCTTTACATAAGAGTCCGAGCTCTGATGCGAGAGCTATCTCACGAGCTCGCGCCGGGTGTACAAAAGCAAATCCACGCCCGGTCGCAAAGCGAAACTCCCGGCCGTATTCACGCCGGACTGAATCTGCTGATAGCGATCGCCGAAAGTCGTTTGCACTTCCGCAGCCTGGTCCTGTCTGGCAATGATGATGGGTTCAGTCGAAGGAGTCATGTGACCGTGATAGCCCACGCGAGTGTAGTCGCGGAGATACCACGGCAGGGGCCAGTAGTCGGGCGAAACTATGGTGATTCCAGTCTCGGCTCCCTGATGCGTGCGTTGGGCCACCTTATTGATTTCGTCGAGCAGCTTCAAAGTATCGCGACGAGTGTGGGCGTAGACGTAGACGTAATATCGATTGTCGTTATCGTAGTTGATGAAATTCAGATCGGTGGTTTGGTAGCCCGGGAGAAAAGTTTTCCAATGCAGCTCTGATTGCGTAAGCGCGCCTACCAACCCAGGCCAGGGATTGGTTGCCACTACTTGATCAAAAATCCGCGAGATACCCGGCAATGGGCCTATCGCCAGCAGTAATACCCCGGCGATTATCATGAGGCGCAGGCGCTGGCTCAGCTCCCATTTGCGCAACTCTTCGTAAAGCCACTGGATCGTGTAACCGCTAATGAGCGCGAGGGGAACGATGAAGTTTAGGGCCAGCCACGGCGTCTTGTAAGCTATCAACGAATATGCGGCGATCAATCCGAAGGCCCACAAGGCAGCGAATAGCGCAAACGATCTTGCAGGTTTCAAGACGACCAGTACCGCACCCATGGCGCCGAGAACCAGCAGCGAAGACTCCTGTTGCAACAACCACCAGACATAAGTTGCGAAGGTATGGACGTGAGCTTCCTTCCCGGTTTTCGTCCAAAACTGAAACGTCTTCAGCGAGTCGTAAACACCCTGCGGATAATTAGTGAAAAATGACGAGTAAAAAAGAATATACACGGCCGCGAAAACTGCAAAAGCGATCACCAACCAAATTGCCGGCTTGCCCACGCCACCGGCCCTTTCAATCAAACTGCCAAACGTTTTCTCGCGGCCCGAATCATCGCGACTCTTCCTTTTCTTGTTTGTCGTCCCGGAAGAATAGAACCACAGCGAACGATAGATCTGCGTGGCGATAAACGCGATTACCAGCACGGCGGCTGAGATCATCGCAGTCTCTTTGGTAGCGAAGAGTAGGGCCGCCGAGAGTGCTGCCATTATTAAGTAAGCGGGATGCGCAGTCTCGAAATACTTCAACGACGCAACCACGATCCCGAGGGTGAAGAAAACAAAAAGCGTTTCATGAATAAAGTAGCGCGACAGGTAAACCGCGCCGGGCGAGACTGCCAACAGAAAAGCGGCGCTAAGCGTGGCGACGGTTCCCAGGTTCCGCCTCAGAGTGAAGATCAGACCGATTGTCGCGAGTCCGAATAGGGCCGGGACGCACCTGATCGCAACGGTGGTGAGTCCATAATGATTTTGCGCGTTGGGCCCAAACAGTAGTCTTAGGATCCAGGGAAAGACTGCCGCGAAGTAGTAAAGCGTCGGG
>DASYMB010000394.1:0-14593 GCA_036009285.1 Pyrinomonadaceae bacterium
CAGCGCTCGATTGATGCGTACCGGCTTATTCGGCTTCTCGCCTTCAGCAGGAGCTTTATTGATCGCGTCCGCCACCTCGATGCCTTTAGTTACTCTGCCAAACGCAGAAAATTTTCCATCGAGATGATGGCCGTCGCCGACGAGTATGAAGAAATGCGTGGTAGCGCTGTTCGCCTCTTCCGTCCGCGCCATCGAGACGATGCCACGTACATGCTTCACTAAGCCCGGCTCGTCGGGAAGCTTGCGCGACATTCTCTGCGCCAGATCGAACCCCCACCGCTCACTCGTGGAAAGGTTGCCGCCCTGGATGACAAAGTCTTTCACGGTTCGCGTGAACGTCGTTGTGTCCAGCGCGCCGGTCGCGGCCAGATTTAGAAAGCTGCGCACACTCTCCGGCGCGACCTCGGGAATCATTTCGATCTCAATCGCGCCCAACTCCGTTTCAAGACTAACGCATTGCGCCGCCATCTTCTCGACCGTGGCGCCGTCAAACGGTTCGGCCGCACGAACAGTCGCTTCGACGGGTCGGGCGTTGGCCTTCTTTGCGTTGTCCGCGCGGGGCGGACCGCTCGTTGGCTCTTGCGCACTGGCCGAAAGAACAACCGCGATGATGCAGGCTACGACCCACGCAGTCTTAAAATAACTTTGGGCTTTGGACATTTGACATTGGACTTTGGACTTTGGACTTTGGGCTCTCTACATAAACTTCGTCGACGCCAACCACTGGCCGCCGTCTACAACCAGTATTGCGCCGTTGATGAAACTGGCGGCGTCGGAACAAAGAAACAGCGCGGCATTTTCGATGTCGCTGATGCGACCGAAGCGGCCGAGGGGAATATTCTTTAGCAATTTTTCTTTGACGGGTTCGGGCACGAGACGCTTCATGCCCTCGGTGTCTTCAATCGGCCCGGGTGCGATGGAATTTACGCGAATGCCATAACGTCCCCACTCCACCGCGAGGTTGCGCGTGAGCGCGTCCACGCCGGCTTTCGCGGCTGACACGTGAAGCTGCATCGGCGTCCCGAGGTAATGAAGCGTGGCGCTGATGTTGAGAATTTGACCGCCATGCTCTTTGAGTTGCGCAAACGCAGCGCGGCAAACATTGAACGTGCCCTTGAGATCGATATCGACTACGGTTCCAAACCCGTTTGGCGATAACGCTTCCGCCGGCGACAGAAAATTTCCGGCAGCTCCGTTAACGACGATATCAATCTTTCCGAAACGCACGAGCGTCGCCAGTATCGCTTCCTCAATTTCTTCAAAATTGCGGACATCAGCGGCCACTGCAAACGCTTCGCCGATATTTGGGTTTGCTGCGTGCGCATCGTTGATAGCTTTGGCAGCGGGCTCAAGGTGCTCCAGCTTACGGCTAACCAACGCGACCGACGCGCCCGCTTCCGCAAACGCTCGCGCCACGCCGCCAGTGATTCCAGTGCCGCCACCGGTTACAAAGGCGACCCGGCCGCTCAGAATTCCGTCTACGAAAATTTTGTCTGTCATATATTTGTAGGGGCAGGGCTCGTCCCTGCCCGCGATTGGGCGGGTACAAGACCCGCCACCACCAATTTAGCCGCCTGAAATGAATGGCCGCGACTGCACAATGTAGATTTGCCCCTTCATGTACGCCCACTCAATGTCCTGATCGCGAGTGCCAAAGACACGCTTGATCGCAGCGGCGGCAGTGACCAATCGCCGGATCACCTTGTCAGTTAAAACAACGCGCTCGCCGGTTATTGCAACTTCCTTCACGCCGCCCTTTTCGTCAAACGTCAGCAGGCTATCTTCCTCCGAGCGGGTCAGCACCTGGACCGCGTTGGCTCGCTCGCGAAAAATGATCTGCTCCGCAACCTTCTTCCCCTCGACAACCTTGATTCCCAACCCGCGCTTGGCGCTGATGTAGATTGCGCCTTTGTTATCCTTGTCGAACGGATCGGTCGTGATCATCACCCCGGAGCTTTCCGAATTGATGCCTTCCTGGATCAGCACCGCCATGAAAATCTTCGAATGGTCGATCACGGCACGCTCGCGCGCTTCGTAAGCCTCGGAATTCCACAGCGAGGACCAGACCGTTTTGATTGCTTCGATAAGCTGGTCCGCCTCGCGCACGTTCGGCACCGTGGTGTAGAGTCCGGCGCCGCTGAAGTTTGGCAAGTCTTCCGAGTTGGAAGAGCTCCGGACAAACAAACCTTTGCCGGGAAACTCGCGCTTCACTCGGCCCAGAACCTGGGCGCGCAGCCGCTCGTCAAATTTTCCCTGCTTGATGCTTTCGCGCAGGCCCGCGAGCTTTTCGCGACGATACGCCGGATCGTGGACAAACTTCTGATCGTTCAGCAACGCATAGATCGCATCGTCCAGCTTGTTCGCTTTAAGAAACTCGTCATAGTAGTAAAAAGGAATCGTGAACCCATTCGGAACGACGATGCCGGGCAAACGCGCGTTCATCACTTCACCAAGGTTCGCCGACTTGCCGCCAAACGCAATCGCTGATCGCGCGCGTTGCTGAGTGAGCCCGAGCAGACGCGTCTCCGAAAGATCGAAGCGCGGCTTCATCACGTCAAGCCGTTGGGCCAAACGTCGCTGATACTCGCGCAACTGATCGACGTCCGCGCGCTTGATCGAATAGCCGTCGCGCTTCGTTTCAAACTGCACCCACCAACCGTCGTATTGTTTCAGCAGCGTCTGCGCATTCTTGATGTAGGCGTTAGGAATGCCCCAGCCTTTTGCCAGCAGGTTGATGTGCGAAAGAGGCGTCGAGGGATGCGACGTGATGACCCCCGCGACCGGCGGAAGCTGGACCGGCACTTCATCGAGCACGAGTATTTCATTGAAACCAATCTCGACATGCTCATCGAGTTTCGGAATCACGTGAATGCGCCCCAGCCCTTTAGCGACGTTGAGCGCCTGATACTCCTGTTCTCGGGCGATGTCGCTTTGCAAAACGCGCTCGAGTCCCACGACTTTGCGAGACTCGTCATCCTGCCGAAGTGAATTAGGTTTGTAGGCGACGCTCGTAAAAAAACTTTCCTTAATTACGTCTGAAACGATCTTAATCTGATCGGCGGGAATCAAATCGCCTTCCCAGAATTCAAAGGTCCAGCGCTTCAGCGGCGTTTGATAGGCTACGGTGCCGAGAATGAAGCGGCGATTCACCTTTAGATAGTTGTTCTCGAAAAACTCGCGACCGCGTTCGAGCGAAAGATAAGTTCCATTCACGAAATCTTTGTGAAACGCATATCGCTTGGTGTTGACGTAGTAGATTTTGTTCTGGTCCTTGCGGTCGATAACGAAGAGCAGGTGTGGCAGCGCATAGGGAGTGTCGGGATCGTAGGTGACGGCGAGGGAATCGAACTGGGCCTGGGATCGCACGGTGGGAAGCGAACGAGGCGCCTCGGTTTGTGCGGCGATGCGAGCCGTAGCACCGGCCGAAGCCAAGATCAGAAGCAGCCCTACTAGTAAATTACTTCTAAAATACATCTGCTGAGTTTCAACTCTCATCGACTATTGCAATCGCCCCCGATGACGGAAGCATCTCATTAACACCGTCGCTTTAGCGCGGTGAATAGCGAGCCCGATATAAACTGAAACCGTTTAAACGGTTTCCTCCTTGAACGTATCAGCAATCGCCGGGCTAAAGCCACGGTGTTGATGAGAAGCGAACCGAACGTTTGAGATACGTCGTACTATATCTCCCGGCTCATGCGCACCAGCAATTCTACCAAATCGTCGACGTGACGGCGCTCGGTGAGGAAACTATTAATGTTGACACGCAGCGTGCGGCGGCCGTCCAGTATTGTGGTGGTGATCCAGGCTTCGCCGCTTCGTTCGATTCTTTGTTGGAGGTTCTGTTGTAAACGATCCTGTGCGACGCCGCTCGCCTCGGTTGCGTTCCCGGGTAGGAACCGAAAACAACAGACGGCAGTTTCAATCTCACCGACACATTCGAAGTCAGTTAACTCATCGATGCGACTGACGAGATATTCCGTCAGTTCTATTTGACGGTCGATCACCTTCGCGTAACCCGTCCGGCCCATAAACTTCAAGGCCATCCAGAGTTTCAATGAATTGAAGCGGCGAGTACCCATCTGTCCGTAGCGGAAGAAATCAAACTCCACATCCGCGCCGCCTCGATCTTCGTTCAAATACTCCGGCGTGATATCGAACGCGTCACGCAATAGACGCCCGCCTTCGCGCACCAGCACGGCGCCGCAGGCAAACGGGACAAACATCCATTTGTGCGGATCGAACGTTATAGAATCGGCTTGCTCGATGCCGTTGAGTTTACTGCGATGCTTGTCAGAAAACGCGAGGGTGCCGCCATAAGCCGCATCCACGTGATACCAGCAATCATTCTCGCGCGCGAGCGACGCCAATTCCGGGAGCGGATCGATTACGCCAGTGGAAGTCGCTCCTGCAATTCCTATGATGCAGCAAGGTATGCAGCCTGCTTTGCGATCCGACTCGAGTTGCTCTTGCAGTGCGTCAACACGCAGGTGAAACTTTTCGTCCGTTGCGATCTTGCGCAGACTGTTGCGGCCCAGGCCGAGAATGTCGACACTGCGTTCGATTGAAAAATGACACTGCTCCGAAGCGTAAACCGTCAGGTCCCCACTCGCGGATCTCAAACCAACACTCACTGCGGCTCGATGCGCGCGATCGCGAGCACACTTGAGCGCGATGAGATTCGCTTCCGTACCACCACTCGCCAACACGCCAAAGCTTTGCGATTCGTAACCAATTAGTTCGCACAACCAGCGAAGCACGCGCGCTTCGATCATTGCGGACGTCGGGCCATTGCGCCAGGCGCCGGCATTTTGATTGAGAACTGAAGCCAGCGCGTCAGCCCACACGCCAATCGGCAGCGGGGTAGGATTAAACTGACCGTAGTAACGTGGACTGGCAACTTGCATTGCGTGAGGCAGCACGTCTCTGGAAAACGTTGCGAGGAGCTCCTCACTCGTTATTCCGCTCTCCGGAAAGGGTTCGTCGAATATTTTTTCAAGCTCTGCGGGCGTTGCCGTCGAGGTAACTTTTCTTGAGTCGAGACTGGCAGCGTACTGAGTGATGATCGCGGTTACGGCTCGTCCCAGACGCTCGTGTTGCGCAGCCAATTCCCCAGTCAGTTGTCCAGCCAGCTCGTCAATCATATAAACTCGGCCGAGATGAAAATGAATATGAGCGTTCTAAGTAGCGCTAAGCATCGCATGTATTGCTGTGAACTGACAAAGCACATCCAAGCGGAAACCCGACCGTGAGGGACGGGCCCTTGGAGCGCCTCGAGCCTCCCTCACGATCGGGCTTCTGCCTGGAGCACGAATCCTTGAATACAATGCCGCAGACCGACGAGTTTAGAAACGCCCTGGAAAGCGAAGCCGCGGATTACGCAGTGTCGCTATCGACCGCGGCTCTTGACGGCTTGTCGCAATATTACGAACTGCTGCAACGCTGGAATTCGCGCGTGCATCTCGTTGCGCCTTGTACACCGCGAGAGTTTGCCATGCGCCATATTCTCGAATCACTGATCCTGCTGAAACATCTGCCGCCTAATGCCGGTATCGTCGAGGTCGGCGCCGGAGCCGGACTGCCTATCCTTCCGTGCCTTATTGTCAGGCCCGACCTTCGCGCCGTTCTGATCGAGGCTTCCAAAAAGAAAGCTGTGTTTCTTCGTGAGGCTTTAATTCATACGGGGATACACACTGGGATTCACACAGGAACGGCCGCGAGAGCGTCGGTGATTGACGAGCGATTTGAAAGTATCGTTGCACCGCAGTTCGGTTTTGTTACGTGTCGCGCGTTGGAGCGCTTTGAAGAGATGCTTCCGCATCTATTGGAGTGGGCGCCGGGGAAAGCTACGCTGTTACTCTTCGGGGGCAAACGATTGGAAACAAGGATCGAGAACGCCGGTTTCAAGCTTGCGGCTGAGCTCATACCACATTCCAAAAACCGTTTTCTGTTCGTTGTCAACAAGCCGTGAGTTGGTAGCGTCTGGTGTAAAGCAAACTGTTAGTTTGCGATCGCTCGTCGTCATCCAGCTTGAAGGGCCGCCACGGACGCAAACTAACAGTTTGCTTTACATGGTAAGGCCGGCCGAGTCTTCACTCGCCGGCCTCTTGCATTACCAACCAAACAACGGAAAACTTCCGCTCTACGCGTCGCGTGCCTGCCGGCGTTTGCGCAAGCGTGCAGCCGCGCCGGTTAATCCCGTTCCCAACAAAAGCAGCGTTGCCGGCTCTGGAATTGGAGCCGAGTGTTGTTCGCCGGTTAGGCCCGCAGTCAGGTTAGCAGCCTGGCCGGACTGCACGAACACATCAGCGATCGTCAGTGAAAACGAACCGCTGGTGACGCCGTCACTGAACGTGAAAACCTGAGGCGTGTTGTTGAAGTCAATGTTGACTCCACCCTGATTTACGTTTGGCGAGACACTTCCCTGAATGGTTGCAGTGTAAGTGGCGCCTTGTCCTCCGTTAATGAAGGTGGGCGCAGTAAACGTGATGTTTAGAGTGAACGTCCCGGCCACCAGTTGGGTTGGGCTGGTGCTGAGGAAAAATGATCCCAGGCTGTTTGGACCACTAAGCGACCCAATTCCCAGCGCCGTGGTGCCGTTAAAGTTGGAGTTACCGGCGAACGTAAGTTGGGGTACACCGGTTACGGCGCCGATGGTCGAACCGCCAAGAGTTACCTCGTCGGCCCGCGCCACACCTTCGCTGAGGGTAAAGATGGCGAGAGCGGCGAGAGCGAGCGCAAAAGATTTGGCCAGCATCGTTAAGTGCGTTTTCATATTGTCCTCCGTTGTTTCGGTTAGCTTCCGGCCCACCGGCGTTTTCAGGTCCAGTGCACTATTGCCCGGAGGTTGAGGGTAAGAGATACGAGGACAAGCGCATCTCAAACCTCCAACCTTCCAGTTGATTCCAGGCGTCACCCTGCGAAGGCTCGCAGGAGAACGGACACTCCGTAGTTATGGCTCAATAAGAAGACGAATGCGTTTGGGTTTCCAGAAAGAAGGAGGCAGGAGGCAGGAGGAAAAGGCAAAAGGAAAAAGGCAAAAGGAAAAAGCAGAAGGCAGCAAACAAGACAAGATGTCTGCTTACTGCCTTCTGGCTTCTGCCTTCTGGCTTCTGCCTTCTGCCGACTGCCGACTGCCGTCCGCTTACTGCCTTCTGCCTTCTGTCTTCTGTCTACTGTCTTCTGTCTTCTGTTCCTACGGCACGATATCAAGTCCTATCAATTGTTGTCCCGAGATCACGAATTCCGCCGGGGGCAACTCCATCTCATAGACTGCGGACAATACTGTAGGCGTGTAGCCGCCTGAGTTTCGGTCGCTGTTGAGGGTAGCCACTACTGACGGCGGCAGGTTGGGCAGTTCACTGGTACCGATAACGGCGCCGGGCGTAATGCGAAAGAGCTTCACATAAAGTCGATCGCTCTTTTTCACTTTATTGATGGTCTTCACTAGCTGGCTCAAATCCTGCGGCACAAACACCCGGGCGGCCGAACCTTCCTGAAGCGCTCCGCCATCGCCGACAAAGACAAGCAGTTGACCGGGAGTAGCATCTTCAGGAATCTTCACCGGTATGCGCTGCACAAATTGTTTACCCGATTCAGTCCGCACGTAAGCTTGAATCTCGATGTTTTCGCCACGGCGAGCTTCAGTTTTACTGAGCGCAATTCTTTCGAGCGTGCCCGCATACTTGGCATCGGTGGAAGAAATGTCGAGCGTCACGCCTTCAATCTGAACGTCTTCGAAGCCGCTGCCAAGCAGCGAGCTGATTGGCCCGGCAACCGATCCGGCCGCGAGGATTGGCGAGTTGCCGGCGGAAAAACGACGGTCGACTTCGATCGGTTCCTGTCCCTTAACATTGATAGCGCCCTTGATGGTAATCGTGGAATCGCCGAGGGCACGTTCGCTGGAAGTAATCGTATTGAAGACCGTGATGTTCAAAAGCAGCGGCGTCAGGAACGAATCGTTGGCGATTTCGTAAGCATAGGTCTCGCTGCGATCGCGGCTGGTGTGCAAGTTGATCTTCACCGGAATCATCTTTGGCGCTTGTCCCAACTGACCAAAAACTCCGGAGGAGCGGTCCTGAGAAATCGAGCCCATCATCGATCCAGGCACTGAGAGTTTGAAAGAATTGTTCAGGTTGGCGATAACCGTAACCACCGCCGTTTCGCTCATCGGCATATCTGAAGCGCCCAAACTCAAAAACGGATGACCAAAGGCGTAGATGCGATCGCCGTCCCGGAATGTAACCGTGCCGGACGCAGCAATGGAATAATCGCCACGGACCAGTTGCACGCTGATTGACGTTCCGGGCGTCAGTGTTTTCTCAGTCGCTTTCGCAAGTGGTGTAATTCCCGCGGAGCCGCCGGCGCCCGAAACCGGCAGGAGGCCGTTGGCCATTAGCTGCGGCGCAAACATTGCGAGTGACTCCTGGCTGATGCCGCCGAACACAACCGGCGTGGCAATCGGAGTCATCTGTTGCCCCAGCAGAGGCATGAGACGCGAGCCTTCAGATACGGGAGCGATAAGTGAAGTTGAACCGACTGCGGGTTTAGGCAGCGTAGCTTTCCATTCCGTCGACGCGAGCTGTGCGAATGAAACTGCATGCGGCTCCTGGTGACGCCGTGTTTGATCGGCCGAGCCTTTTTCGAAAAGGTCAATCATCTGTTGAATCGGAGTGATGCCCGCGATCGGTTCTTTGGAAAACGGAAAACTAAAAGCGATCGCTCCGACCAACTTGCCATCGATGTAAACGGGCGAGCCCGACATGCCCGCGAAGACTCCGGTCTTCTCAACGTTTGACCCACTCAGTCTGGCGATGATCGCTGTCTGGCGGGGCGCCGGAAAACCTGGCAACACTCCAAGTATTTCTACACCAAATTCCTGAGGTTCAGTTCCCGTAAACACGGTTTGGGCCGTGCCCTTCATTCCCGGACGCAAATCCTCGAGTGCGAAAAGGCGAGGGTCTTTCGCGGTTGCGTCGACGGCGGGCTTCTGCGCCGCGGATACTCCACTGATAACCGCGATGAAAGCCGCGACGAAGAGAAACTTTGCAAAACTTTTCATTAAAAATTACCTCTTACTGTTTACTGCCGATAGCTGGCCCGCGCCTGGAGCACCGCTCAGGGCGACTATAGCTTTCACATCGAAACGGGTCAAGGTAGTGATTGCATGGGATGATTCGCAACCCAACCCAATCCGGAGATCACTAATTCTGTTGCCAATCAGAGTTTTTCTGAGTCGTAAGGTTGCTTGGATCAGACACGCCATTGCCATTCTGCTGGATCGCGGGCCGTGTGTATCACAGTTATGACAACGATAGTCTGCTCTTCTATCGCGAAGTAAATCGCGTAAGGAAACCGTCTGGTAAGAGCGCGTCGAATTCCAGAAACGAGTTCCTGGTATTTAAGCGGACTGCCTTAGATATCCCGATAAGCGATCCTAAGTTCCTCCAGAAATTCCAATCCCAATCCTGGCAGTTCAGTTTGATACCAACTAAAGGCTGCTTCGATGTCAGCATCCGCCGCATCATTAGACTCGAGCGTATACTGTTTCACTTAGACTAATTACTGAGTCGGTCAAGTATCTCAAATGCGGGATGTCCGAGCGAGGGATTGTCGCGGTATTGCTTAAGGCGCTGCTCAACCAATCTCAAATGACTTTCCGGAACCGGTAGGTCAGCGGAGTTCACGGAAATTTCTTCCCAAAGGGCCTGAAGATAGCGAACCTGTTCGGCCTTTGAAAGTTGGCTGAAGCCGGGGCGGCGAGGGAATAATTGTTTCAGGCATTAGGGTGTCCTAGTGAAGCCAATGATAACCTAAGCTGCCGAATGTTAGCCACTAAAACCAGTTCGGTATCGGTGCAATTGTCTGTATTCCATCGAGTCAGGGTCGCAACGCTTTTGCCGGAGTCGGTCGCCGCGAACTAAGATTTCTTCAATGGATTCAATCGAAGGTTTCATCCTCGTCGGCGGGCAATCGCGCCGTATGGGAACAGACAAGTCCAGGCTCGTGTTCGCTGGTCAGACCTTTGTCGAGCGCATAGCCGGAGAACTTTCCGCGGTCACAAGCGCGGTAAAACTTGTCGGCTCCAATCCAGCCTCGGCCGAACTAAAACTCCCGACGGTCCCCGACGTCTATTCTCAATGGGGCGCACTGGGGGGTGTGCAGGCGGCGCTATCAGCTTGTTCAGCCGAGTGGGCGCTGGTGGTGGCGTGCGATTTTCCCTTCGTGACCAGGCAGCTTTTCGCACGGCTCGCGAGTATGCGAGCTGACGGGGATGCAGTCGCGCCGATCCAAAACGACGGGATTCCTCAGCCACTCTGTGCGCTCTATCGAGTTGAACCCTGTCTACGATTGTCCGAACAATTCATTAAATCCGGCGAACGAAAACCAGTGGCTCTGTTACAATCTGTGCAAACGCGCTGGGTATCGTTTGACGAACTCAGTTATCTGGAAGCTGCGGATCGTTTTTTCGAGAACATCAACACTCCGGAAGATTATGTTCGCTTGAACGAGAAAGGATTTAGCACGGACAATGTAGCGATGGGCTCAAACGAAGATTGACCAGGTCCCTTCCTGGTCCAACCTTCAGCCTCATCCTTCATATTTTTTCTGATGGTCACCCGACGACGATTCGGCAAGAAACTTTTCCGGTTGCTGTTGCCGATCCTGCTTCTCCTTTTTGTGGCGCTCCTGGTTGCGCTCGCCTCGATTGTCTACGGGATTACGCGTCCTCCGCGCCGCTCACACCTGGTCACCCCGGAAACATTCTCCCAAATAAGTGGAACAGCAAGGGCGCTGAAAGTAACTGAGGAGAACTGGAAAAATCACGACGGCACATCCGCTCGCGGTTGGCTTCTGCGAGGCGCGGAAGGCGCCCCGGCCGTGGTCCTCCTGCATCGATATGGTGGCGACCGTTCCCTGCTGCTCAATTTGGGGATGAAAGTAAACGAGGCGACCGGCAGCACGATTCTCTGGCCCGACCTCAGGGGTCACGGACTGAACCCTCCGGTGAAGACCACTTCATTTGGCAGCCAGGAAAGCGATGACGTCTTGGCCGCTCTCGATTTTCTGCGCGCATTGAAAGGCGAACGCCGCAGCCAGCTAATCGGGGACCACGTTGGAATTTATGGCGTGGAGTTAGGTGCTTATGCGGCGTTGCGGGCTGCGAGTAGGGATGCCTCCATCCAGGTTCTGGTTCTGGATTCAGTCCCGCGCGATCAAAACGAATTGGTCGAGGCCGCGGTGCGTAACTATGTCGGGATCAGTACCGGGTTACTGGTAGTCCCGGCCCGAGTTGCGACGCGGCTCTACTTCCTGCGGCAATACGATAACGAGAGCTCGTGCACTTTAGCCTCCGGCCTGGGAAACCGGCGAGTACTGTTGCTCGCCGGTGATGACGACGGTTCCCTACGCGAGTCAACCAAATCTCTCGTGAGCTGCTTTCCAAACCCGGCGAACCTTGAAACCAAAACTGATTTGCCCTTGACCGGTATCACACTCCCCTCAGCCACCGGCGAACAGGGCGAAGCGTATGATCGCCCCGTTATTGATTTTTTCGTTAAGAACCTCCGCTGAACTCCCCAAGCGCTCTCGTTGCTTCCCCAGCAGAAGCCCGACCGTTAGGAAGGGCTCTCTTCCCCCAAGGGCTCGCTGGAACGTTACGCGAAAACGAAGAGAGCCCTTCCTCACGGTCGGGCTTCTGCTGGGGGCGGCAGATCATTGCCCCGGCGACACTGCCACCAGCGCGACCTTTCCGTTATTTCCAATCACGTCAACGCGCACCGAACTCAATTCCAAAAACTGATGCACCTCGCTAACAGGCACCATTACCAGAATCGGCGCCCGCCGGTTGCGACTCTCCCAAACTACCTGACCGACTCCTTCGTACTTAGTCGCTTCACCGTCGGCATCGTAAGCAACCCGACCAGCCGCATAAAACTCGGGCGTGCGATCGTCTCGCTGCAAGCCATACACGAAAGCACCGGAGTAGCCTCGAGCATCGGCGAGTTCCAGCAAGTGCTTCGTCGACTCGCGCTCAGCTAATTTTGGCCCGCCACAATTGAGCACGATGACAACAGCCGCCAGCATCGCTCCCGCAATAGTTATTACCGCCAGACTTCCGCGCTTTGACGCAACCAGACCAAAGCCTCCCGCCACCACCAACGGAACTGCAATCAGAGTGGCGCACTGCATAGAAAGATTGCCGGAACGTTCGGAGTAGACTAGTAGCGCCGCGGCGAAAAACAAACAAAGCCCCGCGGTTATCCTGATGGTCCATTTGTAAGTGCCGGGATGAAGGTTGAGTCGCGACAGACGTTCGCCCGCAATCAGCGCGGCTGCCGGAAAGACCGGAAGAATGTATCCGGGCAACTTCGAGCTGGAGAGGCTGAAGAAAATCAGCGGCAGCAATAGCCAGGCAATCGTGAAAACTCGAAACTTGTTCTGCGGATCAGTTCGCAGAACATCATCGCGCGGCCAGAGTCGTTTACCGGCGCTGAGTATTCCTGCGATTACAAACGCGCTCCATGGTAACGAGAGAGCAATGAAAATCAGCAGGTAATAGTAAGCCGGCGCCGGGTGGTGGTATTTGTCTGTGAGGAAGCGCGCGAAATGATGCTGAATGAAAAACTGATTAATAAACGGCCAGCCGTGTTTCCAAATTACCGGGGCATACCAGGTGGCGGCAACTGCGAGGGAGAGCGGCAATCCCCACAGCAGGCTGAAGACAATATTTCGTTCAGGCGCCTTGGCGCGCAACAGGTAATAAGCGCCGGCCACTCCGAAGGGAACCACAATTCCGACCAGGCCTTTCGCTAGCAGCGACAAGCCAACAAAAATATAGAACCCTGCCAGCAATCGCAGACGTCGTCGAGCGTCTTCTTCCAGCTCGGCCACAATGAAAAAGGCGAGCGCCCAGACGGTCGTCATGGTGACCACGATGTCAAAACTTGCCGCTCTTGAGAACGCGAGTATCCCGATACTCGTTCCAGCCGCCAACGCGCTCCAAAAACTCAAGCCGCTCAACTCTGCATTGGAAGTCGCGCGTTCCACTCGCCTTCCAAGCCACC
Source organism: Pyrinomonadaceae bacterium (assembly GCA_036009285.1). Lineage (GTDB taxonomy): Bacteria > Acidobacteriota > Blastocatellia > Pyrinomonadales > Pyrinomonadaceae > PSRF01. Next base: position 13,068 of record DASYMB010000394.1, read on the forward strand.
AGACGGCTGCGATTGTCAGCAAGCCCGAAAGCGTGGGCCCGAGACGCGCTGACCATTCAGACACGCCAAAGAGTTTGAAGCTCAAGATAATCATCCAGTAAAGCAATGCGGGCTTTTCAAACCAGAGATGGCCGCCCAGCGTTGGTGTGATCAGATCGTGACGAAGCAGCATCTCGCGCGCGACCTGCGCGTAACGAGGTTCGTCAGGTCCGAGTAAAGGCAGATGGCCCAGTCCGTAGAGATAGAAGGCGATGAACGCGAGAAAAAGGAGAATAGTGCCGCGCTTGGCAAGCGTAGAAGGATGCAAGTATATTCGCTCGGCTTTCGCTGGTAGTCAGTTGTCAGTCGCTAGTTGTCAGTGGTTCGCTAATCATTCTCGAACATTCCGACTCAGCGAATGGAGTATCAGGGAAATTGAGGCCGCACACAAATTAGGCAACCATCTATTGAGCCAACCTGCAGCTTGACTGACAACTGCTAACCAATAACAACTGACCACTGAACACTGACCACTGACTATGCCTTTACGTACCGCAGTCATCGGCGTGGGCCATCTGGGCCGGCAACACGCGCGCATCCATTCGAATCTCGCCGCGGAAGGCTTGACGGAGTTTGTTTCCGTTTGCGATCTCGACGAGAAAACAGCGCGCGGGATCGCACGGGAAAGAAACGTCGAGTGGACAACCGATTGGCAAACGCTCCCTGGCCGCGTTGACGCGGTGAGCCTGGCAGTTCCCACCGAGTCGCATAGCGAGATTGCCTGTGGCCTCCTCGAAGCCGGCATCCACGTGCTCGTCGAGAAACCAATCGCGCGTACGCTCGCCGAAGCCGATCAGATGATCGAGGCGGCTCGGAAGAGCGGCGCACTTTTGCAGGTCGGACACCTCGAACGATTCAATCCGGCGCTGGTCGCGTTACGCCCTCATGTGCGCCAGCCAGTCTATTTTGAAATTCATCGGGTGGGCGAATTTACGGCGCGTTCACTGGACATCGATGTGGTGCTGGATTTGATGATTCACGATCTGGACATCGTGCAGTGGCTGGTCGGCGAAGACGTCGCAGTCACCGAGTTGCACGCGGTTGGCATTCCCATTTTGACGAACAAGGTCGATGCTGCAAATGCTCGGCTTGAGTTTGCCTCGGGCGCGGTGGCGAACATTACTGCTTCGCGAGTGGGCACGGAAAAGATCCGCAAGATGAGATTTTTTCAACCGCACGACTACATAGCGGTTGATTACACTACCAAACATGCGTCGATCAGCAGCCTGGCAGCGCCGAGCGCGGATGGCGCGTGGCCGGGAGTTCAGGTGAAGACTCTCGAGGTCGTAGACGTCGAACCGTTGCGCGCGGAGATTCTCGCGTTTGTAGAAGCCGCGCGTGATGGGCTGCCCGCACCCGTTTCGGGAATGGAAGGAAGAAACGCGCTTGCCCTGGCGCTGCGAGCATTGGAAAGAATCGAGGAGCATTCTGCCAAGGTTCAAGTTGGATCTGTAAACTAGAACCTACCTATGTCCACGCCAGCCAAT
>DASYMB010000395.1:0-3086 GCA_036009285.1 Pyrinomonadaceae bacterium
GCTTTGGCCCGCGGCGGCTTGGCGCCGCTTGCTGGCAGCGAATTCAATCTACCAAGGCAGCGACAGTCGCAGCCGACCAAAGCGGTGACGGGTCACCGCACTCCAAAGATCGTTATTGAAAGGCGACTACTTGAGCTTAAAACTGCGCGCGATGAAATCCGTTTGATTGCGAATACGCGCAAGCTTGTCGCGCAAGCCGGTAAAACGCAGCGCATAGATCGTGCGGTTGTCAGCCTGAAGATAATAAATGCGGCCCATCATCGGCTTGGCAGTTTTTATGAACTCGTAGGAGACAGTAACTCCGTTCAACCGGCCGGAAAACTTCTCCTCTTTCCCCTCGATGAAACCCGGCAGAAATCTCAGCTTCTGCTCCATATCACGGCGCGCGAGATCTGACGGCGTGGTGCCGGCGTCAACTACTTCCTTGCGAATCTGAAGATAGCCATCGAGACGATCTCCATAAACGAATTCAGCGTGTTCGTGGGCTGCGTCAGGTTCCGAAATCGCGCGCCAAAGGGAAGAGGGCAGCTCGACCGTGTAATCAACCTGGTCGCTGGTATACGACTCCTGTGCGACTGCCGGTGAACCGCTTCCGGCGATCAGCAGCAAAACAAAAAGAGCTGTCAGGTATTTCATTTTATTTACTTAACTCCTTACGATGCGCGTGCGTTCTATTAACGATGGCACCCGTTTGGCGTGTCCTAAAAAATAGGCTTTCAAATTTTGGGCTGTGTTTCGATGCGCCTGTTCGACAGCCTCGTTGTCTGCAAGAGCGCTCTGATTCGTGGAAGGCGACTCTTTGAAATGCGCTGACCTGTCAGCGCTTTGGTCGCCCGCGACCTGTCGCGGCCGGATGGCCTCCGAATCGTCGAGTAAGACTACGGCGCCAAGCCGCCGAATACTTAAACCGGCGACAGGTCGCAGCACTCCAAAGGTTAGGCGCTTACCTTCGCGATCGCCTCTCTTTGAATTGCCATCAGCGACCGAATTCCATGTTCCGCCAGCGCGAGCAAGCTATCCATCTGTTCGCGAGTGAAGGGCTCGCGTTCTGCTGTTCCCTGCACTTCAATGAATCGCCCGTCCGCAGTGCACACCACGTTCATGTCTACTTGCGCCTTGAAGTCCTCATCGTATTTCAAATCGAGCAGCGGAGTATTCCCTAAAATGCCGACACTAACCGCGGCGACTTCATTAGTAATAATACTCCGCTGGACTTTTCCAGTCTTGAGCAAGCGGTTAGCGGCGAGGGCAAAAGCAACATAGGCGCCCGTTATCGCCGCCGTACGCGTGCCGCCATCGGCCTGCAAAACGTCGCAGTCAAGGGTAATGGTCCGTTCGCCGAGAACGCGCATATCCGCAGCGGCTCGGAGGCTACGGCCAATCAGTCGTTGGATTTCATGGGTGCGGCCCGATGGCCCACCGCGCCTGATCTCGCGCGGCGTTCGTTGCTGAGTAGCGCGCGGCAGCATCGAATACTCCGCCGTAATCCAACCCTGTCCGCTGTTGCGAAGAAACGAAGGCACTCGCTCGTCAACCGAAGCCGCACACACCACACGCGTTTGGCCCATCTCGATCAGAACCGAACCTTCCGCGTAAGGAAGATAGCCGGGAGTTATTTTTACCGGACGCAGTTCATCAAACGCGCGCCCGTCAGTTCGTTCTAAGCTCATCGTGTCCCCAAACTTCAACCGCTTCCAACACCGAGGGCGCCGTTCCTAAAAATCGCTCGGCCACTTTCGCGAAACGCTCGGCCGCGTCGGTGACGTAAAAATGATCCAGGTCATCACAGAGTTGACGCTCGCGCAATTCGCCTTCGCGCTCTGGAGATAAAAGCTGCATCATCTCCAAAAGCGATTGTACTTCGCGCGCGGCCGCTTCACCTGAATCTATCAGCGAAACGTCGCGTCCAATCGCCTCACCAATCAACTCGCGCAATATCGGATAGTGGGTACAGCCCAGCACGAGGGCGCCAATATTTTTCTCTCTCAATTCGCCGAGGTACTGCTCGGCCACGGCGCGCGCCACGTCAGTTTCCGCCCAACCTTCCTCAGCAAGTGGAACGAACAACGGACAGGCACGCTCGGCGACTTCGACACTCGAGTTGATCTTTCCGATGGCACTGGTGTAAGCGGCGCTCTGCACCGTCGCCTCGGTGGCAATGACTCCGATCCTTTTGCCGGCCGCAACTTCAACCGCCGCGCGCGCGCCCGGCTCGATCACTCCCACTACCGTAACACTCACCGCTTTGCGTATCGCCGGTAATGCCAGGGCCGAGGCGGTATTGCAGGCCACTACCAACAGCTTGATGCCGTGCGCCTCGAGAAATTTCGCGTTTTCAATCGCGTAGCGTTCGACCGTGGAAAGCGATTTTGTGCCGTAAGGCACGCGCGCCGTGTCGCCCAGGTAAACGAAATGCTCGTAAGGAAGACGTTCGTGCAGCGCGCGATAGACAGTGAGTCCGCCGACGCCGCTGTCAAAGATGCCGATGGGAAGGGTAGAAAGCAAGGATGAAGGATGAGGGATGAGGGATGAAAAAGCTAGTGGGCGCAGAGGATTTATTCATCCCTCCGCCTTCATCCCTCATCCCTTCAAATGGTGGAGGCGCCGAGAATTGAACTCGGATCCAAGAGAAAACGCCGAAAGACTCTACATGCTTAGTCACTTCTCTTTCCTGATCGTCCCGGCGATCAGATTTTTGCTTTGCACCGAGTAAGTGAAGTGACAAGACCGCGGTGAAAGCTAGTCCGACTTAGTCTTGCGCGAACCCACGGACCGAAGGTTCGCGCCAGCTTATCTGAGTGACATCTCCCTCCGCGCGCATAAGCAACTTGCGGCGAGACGCTAGCGCTTAATTAGGCAGCTAGAGCCAATTCATTGTTATTGGCAATTGTTTTTTCCCTAGGCTTTTTAACGAGCTGCTTAGAGAAGCCCGGCATGGCATCCGTCGGTCGTCCAAACCCCTGTCGAAGCCTGTCGCCCCCGTTTGCAACTAGATTATAGGGCCTTCGTCTCAGAATCGGAAAAGCAGTCGCCAAATTGTCAGGTCCACCTGTTCTCAGTTTGACTCCATTGCTTGAATCGAGTTA